>WGBJ01000491.1 GCA_015494385.1 Marinosulfonomonas sp. | reverse complement strand
GTGTCGATATTGATCAGGGGCATCGGCGCCGCAACGCCGGTGATCTTTTCAAATTTTTCCATAGTGTTTCCTTAGCTCCATTTTCAATCTTGTGCGTATTGTGACAAATCTATTCCGATGTTCTGGTCTATGCTTTCCCCGAGCAACCTGATCTTTCGGGCCGGACCACCAAGTTCCTTGCATTTTTCCAATGCGTACATTGCCAGATCAGGCCGCCGGTCAACCGTAGCCTGGGCCAGTGTCAGCCAATAGATTTTATTCGTGCGGCGCAAATTCCGTGCCTCTTTTGAAATTCGTGCAATGTCCGGCCCGTCCTCGAAAAGACCGTCCAGCAACAGATTCAGCAGTTTTGAATCCAGCAGATACTGAAGCACCTGATGCGAGGCAAATGGCAGTTTTACCCGGATCCAGTTTTCGGTGTGCGGGAATAGCTCGACCTGTTTTCTGTCCAGCGACAGCGGATCATAGAAAACGTAAAATTTTGTATCCGGCGCGATATGGTCTTCCAGCCGATAGATGAAATTCCCAATTCTGCCTATGGCCCGCTTCCAGCGTGTTTCAAAAGGAACTACATCGCGGTCTATGGAATACTGGGGCGCAATGGCCAGCACCTTTGTCGGCTTCAGGATACCGGACATCAGGATAGCACCATAGGCCCCCATACTGGCTCCATAGGCAACGATTTGGGTCTCTTGCCCCAGATAGTCGCGAATACGCTCGGCTATCTGCAACGTCTCCGGGCTCTGAAACCATATCGAGGTTTTTTCACGGACATAAACCGTGGCTATGTTGCGTTTTTCAAAAACCCGCAGGCCAAATCCTTCGGCCTTGAAGCCGTCCCCCTTCAACGCGAAAGGCAGCGAAACCACGGCTTTATCAGGATTGGCGGTCGGACCGGCATACCAGCACTGGTAATTGTCACTGTCCCACAACCATTTGCGCACCAACTGTGGCGCATCATTGTTTAACCTCAGCAAGGCAACAGCCAGACGCCTTCCCAGAATGCTCAGACCGCGCGAGGAATAATGCAGGTTATCCTCCAGTTTTGGCAAACCCTGACATTCAACACTGCTGTATAGCGGCAGATCCGGATCAGTCAGTGCCTGCCTGACCGGTTCCGAATAGGGGCATTGGTCCGCAGGCGGATCGACCACAGCGGCAACAACCGGCATTGACGACACACCAAGCGCCGTACACAGCGCCTCGACAAACCGCGCAAACCGTTTCTTATAGGCTTTGGCATCTTTTTCGTTGATGCTGTCGGCCTCGCCCTGAATCCAGATCAGCCCTTTCAGGACGACCGGTCCGGCCGCCATTGCGGCCCGGGTCTGGGAAACCAGCGCGTCAAACAACCCGTTTTCAATGTCCGGTTCCCAGTCACGGCTTAGGTAACTGCCAATCCGGGCAACCTTTACAATGCCCAGCGGGCTGTCGTCATCGGGGCTTTCCGGATTGTTCAGGAATTCATTGGCAAAAGAAAGCTCGGGACCATAGCCATTGCGTTGATAGTTGCCCCCTGCCTGCAAGGGTTGCCATTGCCCGTCGCTCCAGACAGACGCCTTCGGGATCGGCTTTCGCCAACGCGCCGGAAGGGACATTTCGTCTGTTTTATAGCCGACCATATTACTTTGGCCGGCCATAAGCACCAGATTGACGGGGTTCGACATTTACCTACTCCGGCGTCACAACATTTCCCGAACATCGGTCAGATGGCCGGTGATCGCTGCGGCGGCCGCCATGACGGGGCTGACCAGATGGGTGCGGCCCCCTTTGCCCTGACGGCCCTCGAAATTACGGTTGCTGGTTGACGCGCTTCTGTCGCCCGGCGCCAGTTGGTCGTCATTCATCGCCAGACACATGGAACAGCCCGCCAGACGCCATTCAAAACCGGCCTCGGTGAATATTTCGCCCAGCCCTTCTTCTTCGGCCTGCGCCCGCACAAGGCCCGAACCGGGCACGATCAGGGCACGCACGCCATCGGCGACCTTTTTGCCTTTGACGATTTCGGCAACGGCGCGCAGATCCTCGATCCGGCCGTTGGTGCAGGAGCCGATAAAGACGGTGTTGATCGGAATGTCGGTCAGTTTGGTGCCCGGTGTCAGACCCATATATTCCAGCGACCGCGCGGCGGCGTCTACTTTGCCACCCTCGAAATCCTCGGGTGCGGGAACAGAGGCGGTGATTGGCAGAACATCCTCGGGCGAGGTGCCCCATGTGACCACCGGCGCGATGTCTTCGCCTTTCAGCACCAGCACCTTGTC
>WGBJ01000490.1 GCA_015494385.1 Marinosulfonomonas sp. | reverse complement strand
GGGTCTGGTTGCTGCTAAAGGTCATGGGATTGCTGATTGCCACGTTCAAATTCCTGAACGGCGATGAAACCGCGATTTCCCGCTATTTCGACCGCAACCGCGAAAAATGCGGCTACGAGGCGCTGTCCGAAGGGATGCTGGCACTGGCCTCTGGTGAAGGACGGGTAGCGATGGCCAAGGCGGCCAAGGCCGAGAAGTATTTGAACAAACCCGAGCTGACCAATCTGCTAAGCGCACAGGCCGCTGAAATGACTGGCGACAAGCGCAAGGCCGAAGAAGTTTACAAGCGTTTGTTGCAGGATGACAAAACCCGTTTTGTCGGGGTGCGCGGGATCATGAAGCAAAAGCTGGCCGAGGGGGATACCGAAACGGCCTTGGCGTTGGCCGAGAAGGCCTTTGCCATCAAGCCCAAGCATGAGGAAACGCAGGATACCCTGTTGCGCCTGCAAGCCAGCAAAGAGGATTGGGGCGGGGCGCGCAAAACCCTGAGCGCCAAGTTGAAAACCGGCACTTTGCCGCGCGATGTGCATCGCCGCCGCGATGCGGTTCTGGCGCTGTCCGAAGCCCGCAATGCGCTGGCGGCTGGTGATACCGCCAAGGCAAACGAAGCCGCGATCGAGGCCAACCGCCTGTCGCCCGATCTGGTGCCCGCCGCTGTGATGGCCGCCAGGGTTTATACGGAAATGGGCAAACTGCGCGCCGCCGCGCGGGTGATCAAAAAGGCGTGGGAGGCAAACCCCCATCCCGATCTGGCCGCTGCCTTTGCCGCGATTGCGCCGGATGAAACGCCCGAGGCCCGTCTGAAACGGTTCCGCGCATTGACCAAGCTAAAGCCGGACCACCCCGAAACCCGGATGTTGCTGGCCGAATTGAACATCGCCGCCAAGGATTTCCCCGCTGCCCGCAAGGCGCTGGGCGATCTGGTGGAAACCGATCCGACCGCGCGCTCGCTGACCATTATGGCGGCGATTGAACGTGGCGAAGGGTCGGACGACACAGTTGTGCGCGGCTGGCTGACCAAGGCGCTGACGGCATCGCGCGGGCCACAATGGGTTTGCGACAATTGTCACAGCGTCCACAGCGAATGGGCGCCGGTTTGCCATAACTGCGAAAGCTTCGATTCCCTTAGCTGGGTGGTTCCTTCCGAGGGCGAAGTTGCGATGCCTGCATCGACCGAAATGCTGCCGTTGATCGTTGGCGCGCTTGAGGACAAGGTGGAGGAACCTGTCGAGGAGCCTGTGGTTGAGGCCGAAATCCTGTCCGAATCCGAACCTGCACCGGAAGAACCCGAAGTGGTTGCCGATGGCGAGGTTGTGGCGCTGGGCGGGGATGAAAAACCTGTAAATTAGGGCTACCGTTTATCAAAAAAGCTGGGTAAAACCCCGCCAATGCCGCATTAGCTCAGCTGGTAGAGCAATTGCTTCGTAAGTAATGGGTCGGGGGTTCAAGTCCCTCATGCGGCACCACTTATACTGTAAGTGATTCCTGTTCGGATATTACATAAGGTAATATGCTGGCGACAAAGGCCTCGATGAATTCCAGCGTGATGATGGATGGCGATGTGGTGATTGGTCTGACCACGGACAGGGTATGCGGGACCACGGGGCGAAACGGGCGCATATCGACGTTTTTGTCCAGAAACTGCACCGCGTCCAGTTCACTGACCACAGACACACCGTTGCCTTGGGAAACAAAGGTGCAAGCCGCTGTAAACTGGCGGATTTCGATCCATGTCGGAATTTTGATACCACGGCTGGAAAAGGCCTGTTCCAGCGATTTGAAAAAGGCACTGTCGCGGCGTGTATGGATCAGCCGCTCACCGGCAATATCTTCGGGCCAGATCTCGGTTTTCTTACCCAAAGGATGGCCTTTGGGGAAAATACAGACCGTGCGTATGCCGTAACTTTTGCTTTCGGTGGCGGGGTGGCGGGGGCGCCCGTCGGTGATGCCGCAGTCGTATTGTTCGCCAATAATCCATTCCATGATCCGTTCGGGCCGGTCCGGTTCAAGGGTGATTGTGACCCCCGGTTTGCTTTCCAGAAATTGCGATAAAACCTTGGGTAAATGACTGGTTGCGAACCCCGGCAGGCAGGCAATGCGCAGATGGCCGGCGGTGCGTTCGGGGATGTCGCGTTTCAGGGTCTCAAGGCGCTGCAACCCTTCCAGCACCTGTTGCACTTCGGTCAGCAGATAGCGGGCTTCGGGGGTGGGTTCCAACCGGCCGTGGTGGCGGGTGAACAAGGTGAACCCGACTGAATTCCCAAAGCTGGACAACAGACGGCTAACGGCGGGTTGGGAAATGTCCAGTTGGGCCGCAGCACCGGTGACACTGCCAAGGCTGGCGACCGAGTTGAATGCTTGTAGCTGTCTAAGGCTGAGAGACACGGTTTCTTCCTTGATCGGGGAACTGGTTTTGAAAGCTATTTATATAACATAGTGTTATAATTAGAAGCCTGAAATAGTGTTTGCATTATCTTTTTGGGTATGTTCCGATGATCCCAATCTTGCGGTTCATCGGGGCCACGGATCATGGGGGACTTCATTTTTTCTGTTGTCATGATTCTGTCACCGGTTTGCAGGTAAAGAACAAGTCATGTGAAGCATGGCGTAAAAAGGGAGAATGCTATGAAATTATTCAAGAAATTTGCAGTGGGCGCAGTGACATCCATGTCGTTGATGGCAAGTGCTGCATATGCACAGGTCGAAATCCAGTGGTGGCACGCGATGGGCGGCCGTCTGGGTGAAGTGGTTGAAGAGATCGCAGCCAAATACAACGCGTCCCAAAGCGAATATGTTCTGGTTCCGACCTATAAAGGCGGTTACGAGGACACAATGACGGCAGGTATCGCCGCATTCCGTGCCAAGCAGCAGCCGAATATCATCCAGATTTTCGATGCCGGCGCGGCAACGATTATCTATTCCAAGGGCGCCGTCGTTCCTGTGGCTGATCTGCTGGAAAAATATGCAGGTGGCTTTGACAGCACCGACTATATCGAAGGCGTTCGTTATTTCTATGCCGACAGCGAAGGCAAGATGATCGGCATGCCGTTCAATTCCTCCACGCCGCTGCTGTATTATAACAAGGACATCTTTGAAAAAGTCGGCATTGATGCACCGCCTGCGACCTGGGAAGAACTGGAAGCAATGGCGCCGAAGCTGAAAGATGCCGGATATCAGGCGCTGGCTCAAAGCCACAGCCCGTGGATCTGGGCCGAGAACTTCATGAGCCGTCACAACCTGCCTTTGGCAACTGCGAACAACGGCTATGATTCAACCGATGTCAAAATCCTGTACAACACGCCGGAACTGCGGATGCACTGGACCAAGGTCAAGGAATGGCTGGATAACGGCTGGTACGGTTACTATGGCCGTGGCTGGGGCGACAACCAGGACGCATTCGTGCAGCAAAAAGTTGCGATGTGGCTGGGGTCGTCCGGTTCCTTTGGCGGTCTGACAAAAAGTGCTGAATTCAAATTCGGTGCGGCCTATCTGCCTTACTGGAAAAGCGTTGTAGACGAGCCAACATCGACCTTTATCGGTGGTGCGGCCCTGTTTGCCATGGCCGGCAAGAGAGAAGAGGAAAACAAAGGCGTTGCCGATTTCCTCAAGTTCCTGACCAATCCTGAAATGCAGTATTTCTGGCACCGCGAAACCGGCTATGTTCCGATCACCAACGCTGCTTATGAAATGGCCAAAGCTGACGGTTACTACGAAACCACACCGGATGCCGAAGTCGGTATTAAACAGCTGACACAGAAAAGCGGCGAGTGGACCAAAGGTTATCGTCTGGGATTCTATGTGCAGATCCGCGAAGTGATGTACAAGAACTTTGAGGATATCCTGTCGGGCAAAGCATCGGTTGAAGACGCCTTTGCTGCAATCGAGAAAGACGGCAACGCATTGTTGGCCCGCTTCCACGATACATATAAATAAGCCATACTGTGGCCAGCGGGGGTAAGCCTCTGCTGGCCATTTTCAATACCCGGAAAGCATCTGCTGAATGAAACGCGTCCAGTTTGAACACAGCCCGATCCCCTATTTGTTTGTGGCACCGCAGCTGCTGATTATTGCCATCTTTTTCCTGTGGCCTGCCGGTCAGGCCGTTTATCAGTCGTTCCTGCTCGAGGATGCCTTTGGCCTGTCCTCGCAGTTCGTCTGGTTCCGCAATTATGCCGATACGATTTTCAATGACTCATGGCTTCAGGCCGCATGGTTCACGGCGATCTTTTCTACTTTGGTGACCTTGCTGTCGCTGGGCCTTGCCCTGTTGCTGGCCGTCAAGGCGAATGAAGTGATCCGCGGTGCCAGCACCTATAAGACCCTGTTGATGTGGGCCTATGCGATTGCGCCGCCGGTCGCCGGTCTGATGGGCAATCTGATGTTCAACCCGCTGATTGGCGACATGTATCATTTCATGAACTCGTTCGGCTATGACTTTGATCACAAGCTACACGAGGTAGATGCCGGATTCGTCGTGATCCTGATTTCGGTCTGGAAGCAGGTCAGTGTGAATTTCATCTTTTTCCTATCCGGCCTTCAGGGCATTCCGAAATCCGTAACCGAAGCCGCGACGATGGATTGCAAAAGCCCGACGCGCCGGTTCTGGACGATCACCTTTCCGCTGCTGGCCCCGACCACGTTTTTCCTGATGGTTACCAACATCACCTATGCGTTTTTCGAAACCTTCGGCATTATCGACACCACCACACAGGGTGCGCCGGGCGGGGCGACGACCACGCTGGTCTACAAGGTGTTTCAGGATGGTTTCCGCGGGGCGGATATTGGCGGGTCATCCGCACAATCGGTGGTCCTGATGCTTGTGGTTCTGGTTCTAACGGTGATCCAGTTCCGGTTCATCGAACGCAAAGTGCATTATTAGGGGGATGGGAAAAATGAACAGACATACCGTAATCACCCATTTCATCCTGATCATTGGCGCAATGTTCATGACGTTGCCGGTCTGGGTGGCGTTCATGACATCAACCCACGCGCCGGAAACGATTTTGCGTGAAGGGCTGCAATTCTGGCCCGGCGGGCATTTTCTGGAGACCTATAACGAAGTGCTGTTTGAACCGGGTGGCGTGATGAAAAAGGTCACGGCGCTGGGCATGATGAAGAACAGCCTGATCCTGGGTATCGGCTTTTCGGTGGGCAAGGTGATCATCTCGATGTTTGCGGCTTATGCCATCGTTTACTTCCGGTTCCGGATGGCGAATTTCCTGTTCTGGATTATCTTCATGACGCTGCTGCTGCCGCTCGAGGTGCGTATCATTCCGTCCTACAAGGTGGTTGCTGATCTGGGCCTGCTGGACACCCATACCGGCCTGATTGTGCCGCTGATTGCCTCGGCCACGGGGACGTTCTTTTTCAGGCAGTTCTTCCGCTCGGTGCCCGATGAAATCCTTGAAGCGGCGCGTCTGGACGGGGCCAGCACCTGGAGCTTCTTCATTGATATTCTGGTGCCCCTGTCGAAAACCATGATTGCGGCCATTCTGATCATCATGTTTGTGGTTGGCTGGAACCAGTATTTGTGGCCGCTGATTATGACCACCAAAGAAGAAAACTATACGCTCGTGATCGGGATCAAACAGATTTACCAGGTGCTGAACGAGGGCGGCGAGCTGCCGCAATTCCAGAAGGCATTTGCGCTGACCATTCTGGCGACATTGCCGCCGGTTCTGGTGGTGCTGGTATTTCAGAAATGGTTCGTGAAGGGCCTTGTGGAGAGTGAGAAATAATGGCTGAAGTTGAACTCAAGGGTGTTCGCAAGGTTTACCCGAACGGGGCCGAAGCAATCCGTGGCGTGGACATGCAGATCACGGATGGTGAACTGGTGGTTTTCGTTGGCCCGTCCGGCTGTGGCAAGTCGACTTTGCTGCGGATGGTGGCGGGGCTTGAAACCATCACCGAAGGGGAAATTTCAATCGGGGGCCGGGTGATCAACGATGTATCACCTTCGGACCGCGATGTGGCGATGGTGTTCCAGAATTACGCCCTTTATCCGCATATGACCGTGCGCGGGAACATGTCCTATGGCCTGAAAAACCGTAAAATCCCCAAGGACGAGATCACGCGGATTGTCGAGGAAACCGCCAAGATGTTGCGGATTGACGATTATCTGGATCGCCAGCCGAACGAACTGTCCGGCGGTCAGCGCCAGCGGGTTGCGATGGGTCGGGCGATTGTGCGCAATCCCAAGGTTTTCCTGTTTGACGAACCGCTGTCCAATCTGGATGCCAAGCTGCGTGTGCAGATGCGGATCGAAATCAAGCGCCTGCAACGGCGGATGAATGTCACCAGCATCTATGTGACCCACGACCAGACCGAAGCGATGACTTTGGCTGATCGTCTGGCCGTGATCAACGAGGGCCGCGTCGAACAGATGGGCGCCCCGATGGAGCTGTATACAAACCCCAGAACCCTGTTTGTTGCGTCCTTTATCGGTGCGCCGCAAATGAACCTGATTCCGGTCCGGTTTGACGGAACGGATCTGGGGGATGGTGTCAGCCGTTTTTCCGGCTTTTCCGATCTACCGATGGATACCGATCTGGTGCTGGGTGTGCGGCCGGATATCCTGTCAATCATGGAGGATGGCCAACTGGATTTCCGTGTGGATCTGGTGGAGCAGCACGGCGGTGAAAACCTGATTTACGGCACGATTGTCGGATCGGATCAGGGGGCTGCGCATGGGCTCGAGATTTGCCTGAAGGCCAATCAGCAGATGTTGCCCAAGGTCGAGGATACGCTGCAACTGGGGTTTGACCCTGCCAAAGCGTTTGTATTCCGCAAGGATACCGGCGAACGTCTGGTGTAATCAAATGCCTGCCTTTGACGGATGCCAAAGGCAGGATTTTTCCTAGGTGAACTGCTTATAGGCTTTGGCGGCAACCGCCGAAATGATCACCCAGACACCGGTGCGGATAACCATCGCACCAACGGTGCGCATTTCATAGGCAGCGCCCTGCATGACAACCACACCAAAGGCCGCAAAGACCAGTGCGGTTGCGATTGCAATCCAGATCGACAGTTTCAGCCCCCAGTCCAGCCGTTTGGCCAAACCATAAGCCGCCGCCAGATAGGCAAAGCCGGCGATAAAGTTGAACCACAGCACAAAGGGCACAGCATTGCCGACCTCTTTGTTGCCGGTCAGGGCCATACCGCCCGAGAACACTGTCAAAAGGCCAAACAAGGCAGCGACGACAACGACAATTTTCAAAGACAGGCTGAAGGGACGCGGGTTGGTCATGATAGATTCCTTTTCGGGTGGGAAGGATTTTAGTTATAGGTAGCTAACTAAAATACCCTTGCTGCAGAGTCAATGCGCCATAAGGTTCCGGACCCAATATACCGACAATTTGAAAGGTTAAGCCAGTGTTTACCTCTGCCTGATACCCCTGTCCTTGGGTGAATAAAACGAGGTGGTGGGATGAGTGCGCAACAAAACGCGCCAGTCATTATCATCAAGCGTAAAAAAGTTGTTGCCGGTGACGGGCACCATGGGGGTGCATGGAAAGTTGCCTATGCAGACTTTGTGACGGCCATGATGGCCTTTTTTATGCTGATGTGGCTGTTGAACGCGACAACTGAAAGTCAACGAAAAGGGATCGCGGATTATTTTAGTCCGTCTATTCCGCTGGCCCGAATTTCGGGCGGGGGTGATGGTGCTTTTGGCGGGGACAGTGTCTTTACCGAAGAAACGCTGGCCC
>WGBJ01000489.1 GCA_015494385.1 Marinosulfonomonas sp. | reverse complement strand
TAGACGATAGCGCAGGGGCAAAGCCGCCCTCGTCACCGATACCGGTGTTGAACCCGGCCGCCGACAGTTCTTTTTTCAGGGTGTGGAATACTTCGGCGCCCATACGGATGGCGTCGCGGATGTTTTCGGCAGCGACCGGCATGATCATGAATTCCTGAATGTCGATCGGGTTGTCCGCGTGTTCGCCACCGTTGATGATGTTCATCATCGGCACCGGCAGAACACGGGCGGCAGTGCCACCGACATAGCGAAACAGCGGTTGCGCGGCATCATCGGCGGCGGCTTTGGCAACGGCCAGCGATACACCCAGAATGGCATTGGCACCCAGACGGGATTTGTTCGGGGTGCCGTCCAGTTCAATCATCATCGCGTCGATGTTTTCCTGCTCACTGGCATCCATGCCGACCAGCTCCTCGGCGATTTCCCCGTTGACCGAGGCAACCGCCCCCAGCACGCCCTTGCCACCATAGCGGCTGGCGTCGCCATCACGTTTTTCCACGGCCTCATAGGCGCCGGTGGACGCCCCCGAAGGCACCGCCGCGCGGCCGATAGTGCCGTCTTCCAGAATAACATCCACTTCGACGGTCGGGTTGCCCCGGCTGTCCAGAATTTCGCGGGCGAAAATGTCGATGATGGTGTTCATTTTGGGGGGTGTCCTTGCTGCTGTCGGTTTCGCGGTAGCTATAACAGCAAACGGGCAAAAGTAAACAGGGGCTGATAGCTCTAACGGTGACGGTTTAACTGCCGTTCCCGCATGAAAGTATAGATTCCGGCGGCGATGGTGACGGCGGCACCAAACAGGGTCCAGAAATCTGGCCGTTCGCCAAACACGATGGCGCCGATGATCAGGGCAAAAATGATGCGCGAATAGCGGAACGGGGCCACGACCGACACATCCCCCAGCCGCATGGCCGCCGTGATTGCCCAATAGCCCGCTACGCCGATCAGCACAAAACCGGCCACTTGGCCCCAGTTTAGCAGGCTCATCGGCAGCGGTGTCTGGCCAAGCATCATCAGGAACAGCCCCGCTGGCAGCAGCATCGACATACCGTAGGTCGACACCCGCAGGGTGGGCATGTCTTTTGGGACCATGCGGGTCGCGACATCGCGCATCGCCAGTGCAAACAGCCCGGCCACAGCCCAAAGCATATTGTAATCAAAGGTAATTCCGCCGGGCCGCAGGATGATCAGCACACCGGAAAACCCGATGATGATCGCCGTCCAGCGCCGCCAGTGAACGGTTTCACCCAGTAGCACCACCGCCATAAGAGTCACAGCCAGTGGGGTGGCCTGAATGATGGCCGAGGCCACGGACAGATCAATTTTAGATAACGCCGTGACATAGCAGATTGTGCCGATAATTTCGCTGAAATTGCGCAGCATCACTGGCCACAGCAGAAATTCCCGTGTGATCACCTTATGCCCCTGCGCGCGGGTCATCAGGGCAAAGACGCTGCCGCCCAACAGACCGGCCAGCGCCAGCAGTTGTCCGACAGGCAGATCCTGCGAGGCGGCTTTGATAAAACTGTCGGTCAGGGTGAACCCCGCCATTGCCGCAATCATCAGGGCAATGCCGCGCAGGTTGGCTTTGGCGTGGGTCACTTCTTGATTGGCACGCCGTAAAGTTCCAGCCGGTGCCCTTTCAGCCTGTACCCCAGTTTCTGGGCGATCTTTTCCTGCAGGGCTTCGATTTCGGGGTCGCAAAATTCGATCACCTGACCCGAGTTCATGTCGATCAGATGGTCGTGATGTTCCCGATCCGCTGATTCATACCGCGCGCGGCCATCGCCGAATTCGTGTTTGTCCAGAATGCCCGCTTCCTCGAACAGTTTTACGGTGCGATAGACGGTGGCGATGGAAATGCGCGGATCAATCGCGCTGGCACGGGTATAGAGCGCCTCGACATCGGGGTGGTCGTCAGCGTCTTGCAGCACCTGCGCAATCACGCGGCGCTGTTCGGTCATGCGCAACCCGCTGCGTTCGCATTTGGCGATGATGGTTTCTGGCATTGTGGCTGTCCTGATCGGGTTTTTGGCAAGGATAAGGGAAAACCCTGCAAGGCTCCAGCCCGATATTTTGCCGGGTGAATAGGTGCCATTTTTATTGTTTGGGAATCTTGTAATTAACAAATAAAACAATGTGTTAACTGGAAAATAATACATCCATTAAACCGGTTTAGTGGTTCATTCAAGCCAAAGAAAACCGCCCCGTGCTAACTATGCGCGGGGCGGTGGTTCGGCTTTTACTATCTTACCCGTAAATCGGCGGCACACCCAGTTGTGCGTGGATATGGTTCACACCGCGTTTGTCCAGCCCCAGTGCTGTGGCGAAATCGTGCAGATACTGCGCCTCGTTGCGGTTATCCAGATCAATGCCCATCACGGACATCGCATAAACCTGTGCTTCCATGCCGTTGGGCACCTGATCCGCCAGCCCTTTAACATCAATCGGCGCGGCCAATTCCGCGTTAACGAAATCACGCTCGGCCGGAGAGATATCACCCAACTGCCCCAGCAGTTTCTCGCGCTCGGAATCGTCGATCTTGCCGTCCGATTTGGCGGCCTGGATCATCGCCTTCAGCATCAGACCAGCGGCGAATTCTTCTTCGGGGCTGGGGGCTTCGTCCGGTTCATCCCCGATCAGCAGGGACTGGTTCAGCTTGTCGCCAAACCCTTTTTGCTTGTTGGCGGATTTGTCTTTGCCGCTAGATTTGGCTTTGGGGGCTGCCGTGGCCGCTGCCGCCGCGCCACCGCCCATCAATCCACCCAGCAATCCGCCCAGATCACCACCGCCGCCTTGCGTTAAACTGCCCAGTAACCCGCCAAGGCCGCCGTCTTGCCCGCCCATTCCGGCCAGCAGATCATTCAATCCGCCGCCAGAAGTAGCCCCGCGACTGGATTGCACACCACCATGCGGCTGGCTGGCATCGCTCAGCCCGTCCAGCAAACCGCCCAGACCGCCAGCCGACGGTCCCGCCTGTTGCTGCCCGCCACCCAGAAGTGAGCCGAGCATATCCTGTAACCCGCCACCTGCTTGTGCCTGAGAGGCGCCACCGCCACCGGTCAAGGCATCCAGCAGACCACCGCCGCCGCCGGCTTGGCTGGTGCGCCCTTTGTTTGCCATAGCGCCAACGCCTTTGGCGACGGCCACACCGATGGCCACTTTGGCCAGTGTTTTCATAAGACTCATGGTATTCTCCCGGGTTACTGATACGTTTCGCGCCCTTTATGACACAAAACCCTCAAACCCTTTAGGGGAAATTTCCTGACCAAAGGTCAGCTTGGGGGCGTCAAATGCTTGATGGATGTCATATATTATGATAATTGAATGTAATCAAAACCAACCAGCGCGACGAAACAGGGAGTGCACAATGTCATTTGAATTTGACGGCAAAACAATCGAAACCGACGACAATGGCTATCTGACCAACCAGGAAGACTGGTCCGAGGACATGGCCAAGCACATGGCCGAGATGGAAAATATCGAACTGACCGACCGCCATTGGGATGTGATGAACTACCTGCGCGAAGAATATTTCGACAACGGCCAGGTTCAGCCCAACACCCGCACCATCATCAAGGCGATGTCGGCGGCCTGGGGTGAAAAGATCAAGCAGGGGGATTTGTACAAACTGTTCCCGCTGGACCCCTCCAAACAGGGTGGACGCATTGCCGGTCTGCCGGAAAGCCGGCGCAAGGGCGGGTACTAAAGGTTCTCTTTTCACATACCTTAATCGTCTGGGTACATAATCCTATAGGAACATTGGTCCAGCGACCTATAATATCGGGGGGCGTCATATGTTGATACCCTGATCAGGCGAACCAGGTCAGCCTGCACACGCGGGCTGGCATGGTAGTCTTGGGTGCTCAAAAGTGTTTCGACAGGGCTGGACAGAGTAATCCAGATAGGGGTGGACCCTCGCTGGTGTATCATTATTGCGCGCATACACTTTGGAACATCGTTTTTGCAGCGGTTGTGACATAGCGCTTTGAGTGGTGCAAAGTGAGGATCATTGATCAAACTTTCGGGGAATGTCGCCGGTATCATTTGTCTATCTTGGCCAGCTTCCACGTTGTCCCAATGAAAGCCTTCCCACAAAAAAAGACTGGTTGCAGCATCTTTCGTGTTGGCTGTCATACCTAGTGATCTGGGCCGTCTGCCTGATCCCAGCACAGGGCCATATTTGGTTGTATTGGCCGCATCACGGTCTACTAGCGCCTGCAGATACATTGCATGCTTGGGTAAATTTTGATGTGCCAAAAGCGATTTTGCCTCGACCAGTTCACCATTCATTATAATAGATAGCAATGGCATCAAGGCCGCCGTAACCTCATCCATATCCAGCAGCGCTCTGACCGCTGCCGGTTTTTCACGTATAACTTTGGCCTGCAAGAACGCCACCGCTAATGGGACATCTTCACTGGCCGCCTTCAACCAGCTTTTCCCTGACAAGCCGCCCGGTTGCCGCATCAATGCGATACGCGCCTTTCGCTCCATCGGGCCGGTTACATGGCTATGGGTATGGATTGCTTCGTTCACCCGCCCCAAAAACACCTGCGCGGCACGGTTATCCGCCTTGGCCAATTCCGACAAGGCTGTCAGCGCTGCAAGATCGTCATCGCCTTGCAGCCATTGCACCAATGCTTCCTTGAACTGCGGATCGTTCTGGCCGGCAATTTCGGCTTGGGCGCTGGTCAGGCCCAGCAGCAGGGTTAAGACAACAAAGAAAAACCGCATGTTATACCTTTTGGTTATGGGCAAGTTTTGTTGCACTACCGCGTGTCGGTCAAGTGTTAAACCAGCTCCGGTTCACGTCCGACCTTTTTGGCCAGCGGTCCCACCGTCAACCCCTGCACGATGATCGAGAACATCACCAGAATATAGGTCGCCGCCAGTATCAGCGGTTTCCATTCGCTGGCGGGCAGGGACAGCGCCAGCGCCACCGAAATGCCGCCCTTCAACCCGCCCCAGGTCATGATCGGGATCACCCCTTTGGAAAAGTCGCGGAACGGCTCCAGCATCAGGATCGGCACCACCACAGCCACCAGGCGGCCAACCAGCGACAGGCCGATAGCGCCAACCCCTGCGGTGATAGCGTCCGCGTTAAAGGCCACGGCGAACACCTCGAAACCGATCATCAGGAACAGCACCGCATTCAGGATTTCGTCGATCAGTTTCCAGAAGGCGTTGACGTATCTGCGGGTTTCTTCGCTCATGCCGTGTTTCATGCCCACGTCACCAATGAACAGACCCGCCACAACCGCCATGATGGGGGCGGACATATGCAGGTAAACCGCCAGCTCGTAGCCGCCGAATGCCAGCCCCAGCGTGATCAGAACCTCCAGCGAATAGTCATCGATCAGCCGCATCACGCGGAAGGTCAGCCAGCCCAGAACGCCGCCCAGAACCGCGCCGCCGATCGCCTCCTGGCCGAACAGTTTCAATGCGCCCAGCAAATCCGATTCATGGGTTTCATGACCGGATGGAAACGCCATGCCCACCAGCACCAGAAACACCACATAGGCCACGCCATCGTTAAACAGGCTTTCACCCGCGATCTTGGTTTCCATGGATTTCTTCAGGTTGGCCGAACGCAATACCCCCAGCACCGCCACCGGATCAGTGGGCGAGGCCAGCGCGCCAAACACCAGTGCCACGATCAACGGCATCCCCGTCAGCCAGCTAAAGCCAACGCCAATGACGGCGGTCGACAGGCCCACGCCAACGGTTGCCATCAAGGCCACCAGCACCCATTCGCGCCTAAGATCGCTCATCTTGACATGCAGCGCACCGGCAAACAGCAACAGGCCCAGCATGCCTTCCAGCAGCGAGGACGAGAATTCGATTTCCTCGACAATCCCGCGCACCTTGTCGGCCATGCCCCATTCGGGCAGGGCGTAATCCACCCCCATCACCGCCAAAGACGCCAGAAAGGCCACGATCAGGATGCCGATGGAAGGGGGCAGTTTCAGGAACAGATAGTTGAACGCGCCAAAGGCACCGGCCAGCACGATCAATAGTGAAGCAATTTGCAGAAGTGTCATTTGGCCTGTCCCTAATCCTGTTTCATTGCTTCCTATCACACCCGCCCGGCAAAATGGAACTTGCAAGATCGGCGCAGCCGTGCGCTGTTGACGAAAAAGCAGGAGCCCCCATGCAACGCAAACCAAATATCGACATGTTCGGTGCGATTTCCCTGATCGGGTTTTCGGTGCTGCTGGGGTTCAATCAGGTTGTGATCAAGGTGGTGAACGGCGGCTTGCAGCCGGTGTTCTTTGCCGGTTTGCGCTCGCTCGGGGTGATATTCTGTGTCTGGCTGTGGATCCGCCTAAAGGGCCGCAAGCTGGATTTCAAACCCGGCACCATTCGTGCAGGCATCCTGATGGGCGTGGTGTTTGCGTTTGAATTCATATGCCTGTTCATGGCGCTTGACCTGACCAGCGTCACCCGCACCACGGTGATCTTTTACTCTATGCCCGTCTGGCTGGCGATTGCAGCGCATTTCCTGATGCCGGGGGAACGGATTACCCCCATCAAGGCGGCAGGCTTGCTGATGGCGTTTGCGGGCGTATCCTGGGCCATCATTTCGCGCGGATCAGGGGGCGAAGGCAGCCTGACGGGCGATCTGTTTGCCTTGGGGGCTGCATTCGGCTGGGCAGGGATCACACTGGTTGCCCGCGCAACCCGCCTGGCCGAAGTACGGGCGGAAATGCAGGTGTTCTGGCAGGTGCTGGTCTCGGCCCCGATCCTGTTGGCGGTGGCGCCGCTGTTCGGGCCACTGGTGCGG
>WGBJ01000488.1 GCA_015494385.1 Marinosulfonomonas sp. | reverse complement strand
AGTTTCACCGCACGCTTTACTTGCGCGCTCAGGCACCGGCAATGCTGGCGATGACCGAAACCGTGTGGTTGCAACTGGGACCGACCATGTGCGCCCTGTACGGCCGCCTGCGCCGGACCGAGCCACCCCACAACCACCGCCTGATCATCGCAGCACTTCGGGCAGGGGACGAACCCAGTCTGCGGCTGGCTGTACGCACGGATGTGACGCAGGGGTTAAAGCTGTTGGTGGGTTAACTGCGTTTGGCGCGTGGCACCAACAGCCATGGGCCTACCTTGAAGGCAAACAGGCCAAAGGCCACGATCCACGCCAGCGCCGAGCCTGTGATGGCCCAGTCATATTCGGGCCAGATTGCACCGGTCACCCGCAATGCCATGCTGATGCCGACCATTGCCATGGCAAGGTTCAGGACACCGCTTGAGGCCAGTGTGCGCCCCGTATGCCCCAGACTGGCCCGCACCATCACCGCGATGGTCATACCGCCCACAGCCCCAATGCCGAACACATGCAGCGCGGCCACGTTGACTTGGGGCAGGTCGAACCACATCCCGACGGCCAGCGTCAGAAATCCGGTAGGGATGAAGGCATAGAAAATATGCAGCACCAGCAACAGCGGGTTGGGCAGTGTGCGCAAGCCGGCCCATCGGGCCAGCCGCACGATGTGTAAAATCCCTAGGATGGCAAACAGCGGGCCAAGGAACGGTTGTTCAAGGAACACCCACAAAAGCAGTGCCAGTGCAGATCCGGCCGTGACGCCAACATCGAACCGATTGAATGGCACCGGCAATTTTCCCGGTTCCTGGCGTGTCAGCCAGTTGCGGGTGAAACTGGGAATGATCCGCCCGCCAATCAGCATCAGCAGGATCAGTATGGCGGTGAACCCCATACGGACAGGGGCCGCGCCCGTGCCACCGGTGGCAACGTCGATATGGAACCAGATGTTTGTCAGCCCCAGGCCCAGCACCGGCACCAGCACTTTGATGTTGCGCCAGTTCTGACCCGAGATAATCTCGCGGGCAATCACAAGCCCCAGAACCGGCAGGAAAGCGGCCTCGATGGTGGCGGTTACGGTATATGGGACGGATTCACCCAACAACATCGCTACGCGTCCGGCCAGCCACAGGGCAAAGATCGCCATCAGGCGATAGCCGACCACCGGCAAACGACCGGTCCAGTTGGGCACAGCCGTAAACAGGAACCCCGCAATCACCGCCGAGGTATAGCCGAACAGCATTTCGTGTTTGTGCCACTCCACCGGTGCCAGACGGGTGTTGATTGCATCATTTCCCAGCAACTCCAGCAGCCACAGCGTTACCGCAAAGACAGCAAACAGGGATGCAAACAGGAAAAACGGCCTGAAACCGCCGCTGAAAAACGGATGCCCCTGCCATGCGCGTTCGCGTTTGCCGCCGTGTTGTTTCAGCAGGGGTGGTTGCATGTCTGGTCTCGCTATCCGGTAATTCCGATTCTTTCGCTAGGGTATGGCCCGCGCGGGGGTTTGCCAAGTCAATCGGCTGCGGTATCGCGCCGCATAGTCCCCCCGCCAATTCACAGGCGGGGGGAGAAGGTATCAGGCGTGGATGGCCCCGTCCCCGCAGGCCAGTGCGGCTTCGCGCAC
Organism: Marinosulfonomonas sp.; assembly: GCA_015494385.1. Lineage (GTDB taxonomy): Bacteria > Pseudomonadota > Alphaproteobacteria > Rhodobacterales > Rhodobacteraceae > Profundibacter. The sequence continues at coordinate 2,727 of WGBJ01000488.1, read as the reverse complement.
GGCTTCGGAACAGGTGGGATGCGCGTGACAGGTCAGGGCGATGTCCTGCGCCGAGGCGCCGAATTCCATCGCCACGCAAATCTCGTGGATCATTTCGCCGGCATTGGGGCCAAGGATATGTGCGCCCAGAATGCGGTCGGTCGCCTGATCGGCCAGAATTTTGACAAAGCCTTCGCCCGCGAACATCGCCTTGGCGCGGCCGTTGCCCATGAAGGAAAACTTGCCAACCTTATAGGCGCGACCGGCTTCTTTCAGTTGCTCTTCGGTCTGGCCAACGGTGGCAACTTCGGGGTTGGTGTAGACCACGCCGGGGATCACGCCATAGTTCACATGCCCTGCCTTGCCTGCCAGAACCTCGGCCACGGCCATGCCTTCGTCCTCGGCCTTGTGGGCCAGCATCGGGCCGTCGATGGCATCGCCAATAGCATAGATACCTGCGACATTTGTGGCCCATTGGGCGTTGGTCTGGATCTGGCCGCGGGGCGAGGTTTCAACCCCGAGCGCCTCAAGGCCCAGCCCGTCGGTGAAGGGTTTGCGACCTGTGGCGACCAGAACCACGTCGGCATCAAGAACGGCCTCTTTGTCGTTCTTGCGCAGTTTATAAGTGACTTTGGCCTTGGTTTTGGTGGTGGAAACCGATTGCACGGCCGCCCCCAGAACAAATTTCAGCCCCTGCTTTTTCAGGCTGCGGGCAAAGGCCTTGGAGATTTCGGCGTCCATGCCGGGGGTGATGTGGTCGAGGAATTCAACCACTGTCACCTCGGCCCCCAGACGGGCATAGACCGAGCCCATTTCAAGGCCGATCACACCGGCGCCGATGACGACCATTTTCTTTGGCACCTTGGGCAGCGACAACGCGCCGGTCGAGGTGACGACAATCTTTTCGTCCACTTCGACACCGGGCAGAGAGGAGGCCTCGGAGCCGGTGGCGATGATGATGTTCTTGGCGTCATAGACGTCCTCGCCGACCTGAACCTTGCCTGCCGCGGGAATGCTGGCCCAGCCTTTGATCCAGTCGACCTTGTTCTTTTTGAACAGGAACTCGATGCCCTTGGTGTTCTGGCCGATCACGTCATCCTTGTAGGATTGCATCTGGGTCCAGTCCACCGATGGCGATTTGCCCTTCAGGCCCATTTTGACAAAATTATGCTCGGCCTCGTGCAGCATGTGGGAGGCGTGCAGCAGCGCCTTGGAGGGGATGCAGCCCACGTTCAGGCAGGTGCCGCCAAGGGTTTCGCGCCCCTCGACACAGGCGGTTTTCAGGCCCAGTTGGGCGCAGCGGATGGCACAGACATAGCCGCCGGGGCCGCCGCCGATGATGATCACGTCATAGGATGGCATTTGGGATTCTCCTTGGGGAAAAATAGGGGCTGAATTGGGTATGGTTTGTGTCGGGCGGGGGAAGGGGGCGCTGCCCCCTCTTGGCGTGCCGCCAATTCACCCCCGGGATATTTGTGGAACAAAGATGCATCAGATCAGGGCCATGACCAGCATGGTGACAGTGGCGCCGATACCGGCGGTCCAGATCAGCGAACGCAGGTAGGGGATACCGCTGAGATAGGCGGGGACATAGAGGATGCGGGCGATCAGGTAGGTCCAGGCGCAGGTGATGGTCAGCGGGGTGGATTTGTCGCCCAGCGTGATGACCAGCACGGCGATGGTGAACAGGGCCAGCGCGGCATAGTGATTGTCCAGTGCACGGTCCAGTCGACCGGCGATGCCGGTTTTCTGGTGTGGTGTGTCGCGGGGGCCGGCGCCGTATTTCAGGCCGGTCTGGGCATCGACAAACAGGATGGTCAGGGCCAGTTGGGCGACCTGTAGCAGGGCAGCGTAGGTGAGGATGGTGAGTTCGGGGGTCATGGTGAACCTTCGGGTATTGGCGAGGTGAACCCTGCCCTACAGATTGCCTGTAGGGCGGGGTTCACCCCGCCGCTGTTTATAAATCCATCAACAATCGGCGCGGATCCTCGAGTGCTTCTTTCACCCGCACAAGGAACGTCACCGCCCCTTTGCCGTCCACGATCCGGTGGTCATAGGACAGCGCCAGATACATCATCGGGCGGATCACCACTTCGCCGTTGATCGCCACCGGGCGGTCCTGGATTTTATGCATGCCAAGGATACCCGATTGCGGCGGGTTCAGGATGGGCGAGGACATCAGCGAGCCATAGACACCACCGTTGGAGATGGTGAAGCTGCCGCCCTGCATTTCCGCCATCGACAGTTTGCCTGCCACGGCCTTTTGCCCCAGTTCGGCAATTTTCTTTTCGATTTCGGCGAATGACATCTGGTCGGCGTTGCGCACCACAGGCACCACAAGACCGTTGGGAGTGCCCACAGCCACGCCCATGTGAACGTAGTTCTTATAGACCACTTCGTCGCCGTCGATTTCGGCGTTAACATCGGGAACCTCTTTCAGGGCATGGATGCAAGCCTTGGCGAAAAACGACATAAAGCCCAGTTTGACGCCGTGTTTCTTCTGGAACAGATCCTTGTATTGCTTGCGGATATCCATCACCGCGGTCATGTCGACCTCGTTATAGGTGGTGAGGATGGCGGCGGTGTTCTGGGCCTCTTTCAGGCGGCGCGCGATGGTCTGGCGCAGGCGGGTCATTCTGACGCGTTCCTCGCGGGCGGCATCATCGGCGGCCACCGGCGCGCGCGGGGTGGCGGCGGGGGTAGCCGCAGGTGCGGGGGCCGGTTTGGCGGCGGCGTTCAGCACGTCCT
>WGBJ01000487.1 GCA_015494385.1 Marinosulfonomonas sp. | reverse complement strand
GTGCAGGAAATTCTGGATTACGGGCTGTATGGCTGGGCGCTAAGCCGCTTTGCCGGTGTCTGGACCGGCCTGAAAGTGATGAAAGATACCATTGAAGTCACCAGCGTGGTTGATGGCCGCCCCGACCGGGTGCAGTTCGTCACGCCGAAATTCGAGATGCCGGAAGGCGGGCTGAACATCCGCCTGATCGACACGCCGGTTTTGCAAGAGGCGCGGATGATTGATTACAAGAGGGTCGCCGCAGAAGCCTTTGCAAAGGCGAATAAAATTGACAAACGGGTTTGGGGTAAACCTGGTTCGAAAATCGGCTTTGTGGCGGCGGGCAAGAACTGGCTGGATCTGACCCATGCGATGGAATTGCTGGGGCTGGATGCCAATGAGGCCGACCGTCTGGGCATCACCACTTACAAGATCGGGCAGGTTTGGCCGCTGGATATGGACAGTTTTCGCGACTGGGCCGAAGGGCTGGACCTGATCGTTGTGGTCGAGGAAAAACGCAAGCTGCTGGAAGTGCAGATCAAGGAAGCGATTTTTGATGACCGTCGCGGGCGGCGGGTTTACGGCTGGCGGGATGATCGGGGCAATGAATTGTTCCCGACCCGCATGGCGCTGGACCCGATTATGATCGCTGAACGGATTGGCGGCATCCTGATTGACGAAGGGCGCGGCACCGACCGGATCAAGGCGGGTCTGCAGCTGCTGGACGAGGCCCGCACAGCCGATAACGCCGAAGAAATCGCGGCCCGTTTGCCCTATTTTTGTTCGGGTTGTCCGCATAATTCATCCACCAAAGTGCCCGAAGGCAGCCGCGCCTATGCGGGGATTGGCTGTCACTACATGGTGCAATGGATGGACCGTTCCACCACCGGTTTTACCCAGATGGGCGGCGAGGGTGCGAACTGGGTCGGGGAATCGCTGTTTTCGCAAACGGGGCATGTGTTCCAGAATATCGGTGATGGCACCTACAACCATTCGGGCATTATGGCGATCCGCTCGGCCGTGGCGGCGGGCACGACGATGACCTACAAAATCCTGTATAACGATGCGGTGGCGATGACCGGCGGTCAGTCGAACGAGGGCGATCTGGACGCGCCGCGCATCGCCCGCGAGGTTCAGGCGATGGGGGTGAAACACATCGCTGTTGTCTATGACGAAAAAGAGGACATTGATCGTGGTGCGTTTCCAGCGGGGCTGGAGTGGTACGAGCGCGATGAGCTGATGGAGGTTCAGCGTAAATACAGTAAAATCAAAGGTGTGTCTGTCATTCTTTATGTCCAGACCTGCGCCGCCGAAAAGCGCCGCCGCCGCAAGCGCGGGCTGTTTCCCGATCCGGACAAACGGGTGTTCATCAATCCCGATGTCTGCGAGGGCTGCGGCGATTGCGGGGTGCAATCCAACTGCGTGTCGATCGTGCCGGTGGAAACCGAACTGGGGCGCAAGCGGGCGATTGACCAGTCGTCCTGCAACAAGGATTTCAGTTGCATAAACGGCTTTTGCCCGTCCTTTGTGACGCTGCAGGGCGCCACCCCGAAAAAGGCCGCAACCGCGCAGATCGATCTGCCGGACCTGCCCGCCCCGACCGTGCCCGCGATTGACGGCACCCACAACGTGGTGATCACCGGCGTTGGCGGTACCGGCGTTGTCACCATCGGCGCGATCCTTGCGCAGGCGGCACATATCGACGGCAAGGGGGCCGGCATGATGGAAATGGCCGGTCTGGCGCAAAAGGGCGGGGCTGTGCATATCCATTTGCGGCTGGCCAATGTACCCGAGGATATCAGCGCCATTCGGGTGGCCTTGGGCGAAGCCGACGCGGTGCTGGGCGGTGATCTGGTCACCACCGCGGGGGCGAAAACCATCGGCCTTATGAAGACGGGGCGCACGGGGGCGGTGGTGAACAGCCACCAGATTATCACCGGCGATTTCACCCGGGATACCGAATTCAAACTGCCGTTTGACCGGCTGGAGCTACAGCTGGAAGCGCGTCTGGCGGGGAATCTGGCGGAATTCGATGCCTCGGAACTGGCCCGCGCTCTGCTGGGGGACAGTATCTTTTCCAACATGATGATCGTCGGGGCGGCGTGGCAGCGCGGGTTGTTGCCGCTGTCCTATGACGCGATCATGGCGGCGATTGAATTGAACAAGGCGGCGGTCGAGGGCAACAAACGCGCCTTTGAAATCGGTCGCTGGGCGGTGGAATTCCCCGAGGATGCGGCCAAGGCCATATCGCCGGTGGTGGTGGACAAGCCCAAATCGCTGGAGGAGATTATCCGTTATCGCGCCGATTATCTGGTGGATTACCAGAACGCGGCGCTGAAAACCCGCTATCTGGCGCTGGTCGATCAGGTGCAGGATGTGCGGTTGAAGGAAGCGGTGGCCAAGGGTTATCACAAACTGCTGGCCTATAAGGACGAATACGAGGTTGCCCGCCTGATGCTGGATGTGCGGGACAAGGCGCAGGCGGAATTCGATGGCGATTTCACCATGCGCTTCCATCTGGCCCCGCCGATCCTGTCGGGCACGGACGCCAATGGGCGGCCCAAGAAACGCGAATTCGGTGGCTGGATCATGCCGGTTTACCGCCTTCTGGCCCGCCTGAAGGGGCTGCGCGGCACAGCGTTTGATCTGTTCGGGCGCACCAAGGAACGCAAGATGGAACGGGCGTTGATTGCGCAATACGAGGCGGATATGGCCGAAATTCTGCCCAATGTTACACCGCAAACCCTTGATATTGCCGTAGAACTGGCCGAACTGCCACTTTCCATTCGTGGTTTCGGGCCTGTGAAAATGGCCAATGAAACCGCTGCGGCCAAACGGCGCGAGGCGCTGTTGGCAGATTTTCGCGCGGGTGGGGCGGATATTGTAGATGCTGCCGAATAGCACGCTGTCCCGGACTTGATCCGGGACCCCGACCTTGCTGTAGCAGGCCCCGGATCAGGTCCGGGGCAATTCGGGTGCAATAAGCCATAGATTTCCACCCCGAACCCGCGTATTTACAAGCTGAACGCGAAACGGAGCAGGTTATGGCAGTCGGAATTTTTGATTCAGGTCTGGGCGGGTTGACGGTGCTGGACGCCGTTGCAAAACGCTTGCCTGATGTCCCCTTTGTCTATTTCGGTGACAATGCCCACGCCCCTTACGGCGTGCGCGATGCCGAGGATGTCTATACCCTGACCAAAGCCGCCGTGGCCCGCCTGTGGGACGCCGGTTGCGATCTGGTGATTCTGGCCTGTAACACCGCATCTGCCGCCGCCCTGCGCCGGATGCAGGAGGAAGGCTTGCCCGATGGCAAGCGGGTGCTGGGCGTGTTCGTGCCCCTGATCGAGGCGCTGACCGAACGCGACTGGGGTGACAATTCCCCGCCGCGCGAAGTGGCCGTGAAACATGTTGCGCTGTTTGCCACCCCTGCCACCGTCGCCAGCCGCGCCTTTCAACGGGAGTTGGCGTTTCGGGCGATTGGCGTGGATGTCGAGGCGCAGGCCTGCGGCGGCGTGGTGGACGCGATCGAGGAGGGTGACGAGATACTGGCCGAAGCCCTGGTGCGCAGCCATGTCGAGGCCTTGAAGCGCAAAATGCCCGATCCGCAGGCCGCGATTCTGGGCTGCACCCATTATCCGCTGATGGAAAGCACCTTTCAGGCGGCTTTGGGGCCAGATGTAAAGGTGTTCTCGCAGGCCGATCTGGTGGCCGAAAGTCTGGCCGATTACCTGACCCGCCACCCGAATATGCAGGGGGCGGGCAGGGAATCGCTGTTTTTGACCACGGGTGATCCGGCTACGGTTTCGGACAAGGCCACGCAGTTCCTGCGACGAAAGATCACCTTTCAGTCTGCGTGATTGCAGGCGGCCCCAACCCTGCCTATATTCCTGATGAACATGAAAGAGGTCACCCATGACCCATAAAATCGCGATCCTTGGTGCCAGCGGCTATACAGGCGCTGAATTGGTGCGCCTGATTGCCGGCCACCCCAATATGGAAATTGTTGCCCTGTCGGGGGAGCGCAAGGCCGGCATGGCCTACCGCGATGTATTCCCGCACCTGCGCCATCTGGACCTGCCGGATCTGGTAAAGATCGACGAAATCGACTTTGCCAATGTCGATCTGGCGTTCTGCGCCTTGCCGCATGCCACATCGCAGGCGGTGATCCGTGAATTGCCTGCTGATCTGCGCATCGTTGATCTGTCCGCCGATTTCCGGCTGCGCGATCTGGACGAATACGAAAAATGGTATGGCAAACCCCATGGCGCGCCACATCTGCAACCCGAAGCGGTTTACGGGCTAACCGAATTTTACCGCGATGACATCCGCACGGCCCGTCTGGTGGCAGGCACCGGCTGTAATGCGGCAACCGGCCAATATGCGCTTCGGCCACTGATGACGGGCGGGCTGATTGATCTGGACGATATCGTGATCGATCTGAAGGCGGCTGTTTCGGGGGCGGGCAGGGCGCTAAAGGAAAACCTGCTGCATGCCGAATTGTCCGAGGGCTATCACCCCTATGCCATCGGCGGCACGCACCGGCATCTGGCCGAGTTCGATCAGGAGTTTTCCCGTGTCGCAGGGCGGCCCGTGCGGGTGCAGTTCACCCCGCATCTGATCCCCGCAAACCGCGGAATTCTGGCCACGGTCTATGTCAAAGGGGATGCCGAAAAGGTGTATGCCGCCTTGGCTGATGCCTATAAGGACGAGCCGTTCATCCTGACCTTGCCCTTTGGCGAGGCCCCGTCGACCCGCCATATTCGCGGCTCGAATTTCTGTCATATCGGTGTGGTCGCGGACCGCACCCCCGGGCGCACAATTATCGTCGCAGCGCTGGACAATCTGACCAAAGGGTCATCCGGTCAGGCGCTGCAGAACGCAAATCTAATGTTGGGAGAGGTGGAAACAGCCGGTCTGATGGCCGCGCCGGTTTTCCCTTAAAGGAGTGTCATGAAGGGACTAAAGAAAAAACGCCGGATACAGGTTATCATCGTGGCTTTCGTCGCTTTGGCGGTATCCACGGGGCTGATTGGCTATGCGATGCGTGACGGGATCAATTTTTTCAAAAGCCCGAGCCAGATTGTCGAGGATACGCCGCCGCCCACACAAGTGTTGCGCGTTGGCGGGCTGGTTGAAGAGGGTTCGTTGAAGCGTGGCCAAGGGGAAGTGATCACTTTCAATATCACCGATGGCGGGGCGACGATCAAGGCCAGTTACAGCGGGGTATTGCCTGATCTGTTCAAAGAGGGACAAGGCACTGTTGCCACCGGAAGCTATGTGGACGGGGTGTTCCAAGCCACTGAAATCCTTGCCAAACACGACGAAAACTACATGCCCAAAGAAGTGGTGGACGCCCTGAAAGAACAAGGTGTCTATGTCGATCCAGCGGATCAGGCGAACGGTAGCTAAGGGCTAACTTAACCAATTTTACACACCCTCGCAGCGAAACAACTGCGGGGGTGTTATGCAAACGGTTCACCAGATTGCTACGGATATTGTCGCCCGTGAAGGCGGCTTTGTGAATGATCCTGACGACCGGGGCGGGGCGACGAAATACGGTGTGACCATCCATACCATGCGGCGTCTGGGGCTGGATCTGACCGGCGACGGACGGGTTTCCGTGGCTGATGTGCGGGCACTGACCCGCGCACAGGCGGTGGATATTTTCATCACCCATTATTTCAAACGCCCCCGCATCGGTGAATTGCCCGAGGTGCTGCAACCCAGCGTGTTCGACATGTATGTGAACGCCGGTGCCAATGCGGTGAAAATCCTGCAACGGCTGTTGCTCAAGATGGGGCACGCGGTGGGGGTGGACGGTGCCATCGGTCCGCAGACCATTGCCGCCACGCAGGCCGCTTATGCCGATGCCCCCGACTATCTGGCGGACGCCTACGGGATCGAGCGGCGCAATTATTACTATGCCTTGGCCGATGCCCGCCCCGCCTCGCGTAAATTTGCGCGGCGTCGGGACGGGGGCAAAGGGGGCTGGATTAAACGGGCCGAGGAATTCATTTCGCCGCGCTATCATCTGACAGAGGAAGAACACCGCAGGAGGGTTGCCGCATGGGGTTGATTGAAAGGTTGTTTACGCTGGTTTTCGGGGGCGGGCGCAATATGGTGCGCGAAACCGCCGAGGTGTTTCGTGAAAACGCCGAAGCCGGGGCCGCGCGCAATATTGCCCTGCAAACGCAGGCCATAACCCAGCACGGGTCCGAATTTGATCGCGCACAAAAGGGTGGATTTGACCGGTTCATGGATGGCGTAAACCGTCTGCCGCGCCCGCTGATGGCCTTTGGTATTCTGGGCCTGTTCATCGCGGCGATGGTTGACCCGATCTGGTTCTCCAGCCGGATGCAGGGGCTGGCACTGGTGCCGGAACCGCTGTGGTGGCTGCTGGGGGCAATTGTGTCGTTCTATTTCGGGGCGCGGCATCAGTTCAAGGGGCAGGAATTCCAGCAATCCATCACCCAAACCATGCTGAGGGTGCCGCAAGTGGTTGAAAATATCCGCACCCTGAATGCGCTAAGCCCGAAAGTGGCCGCGCAGAATTTCAGTCAATTGCCTGAAACGAACGGGAAAAATGCGGCACTCGAGGATTGGAAGCGTGAAAAACCCTGAACAATCCGGCTTTGCGACAAAGTTAACCTGATTGTGACAATGCGCCCACCTTGCGATGCGGTTTTACCGTTTGCCTAACAGCCGGAACCGCGTATTAAGGGCGCATGATTATTGAACTTGGCCACTTTGCCCTGATCCTCGCCTTCGCCGTTGCAGTCTTGCAGGCGATCATTCCCCTTATTGGCGCGCAAAAGCGTTGGCCGGGCTGGATGGCCTTTGCCGTGCCGGCCGCCAATGCGCAGTTCCTGCTGACGGCTTTCGCCTTTGGCGCACTGACCTATGCCTTTGTGACCTCGGATTTCTCGGTCCGGCTGGTGACGCTGAATTCGCATACAGACAAGCCGATGCTGTATAAAGTCGCCGGTGTCTGGGGCAATCACGAAGGCTCGGTGCTGCTCTGGGTGCTGATTCTAACCCTGTTTGGCGCCTGTGCGGCATGGTTTGGCGGCAATTTGCCCCCCGGTCTGCGGGCGCGGGTGCTGGCGGTGCAATCCTCGATTGCGGCGGCATTTTTCGGCTTTATCCTGTTCACATCGAACCCGTTTTTACGCCTGCAAACCCCGCCCTTTAACGGGCAGGATCTGAACCCGCTTTTGCAGGATCCGGGCCTCGCGTTTCATCCGCCGTTCCTCTATCTGGGCTATGTTGGCCTGTCGATGGCCTTCAGCTTTGCCGTGGCCGCGCTGATCGAGGGCCGCGTTGATGCCGCATGGGCGCGCTGGGTGCGTCCGTGGACATTGGCCGCTTGGGTCTTTCTGACGATCGGTATCGCGCTGGGGTCCTGGTGGGCCTATTACGAATTGGGTTGGGGCGGTTTCTGGTTCTGGGATCCGGTCGAAAACGCATCCTTTATGCCCTGGCTGATCGCCACAGCACTGCTGCATTCCGCCATCGTGGTGGAAAAACGTGAATCGCTCAAAAGCTGGACAATCCTGCTGTCGATCCTTGCCTTCGGTTTCTCGCTGATTGGCACGTTCATTGTGCGCTCGGGGGTTCTGACGTCGGTACATGCCTTTGCGTCTGATCCGACGCGCGGGGTTTATGTACTGTTTATTCTGGCGTTCTTTACCGGCGGGGCGCTGATCCTTTATGCCATCCGTGCACAAGCGATGGAGGCCAAGGGCGTCTTTTCGATGGTCAGCCGCGAAACCGCGCTGGTGATCAACAATATCCTGCTGGCTGTGGCCGCGTTTGTGGTGTTCATCGGCACGATCTGGCCTTTGGTGGCGGAACTGGCGTTCGGGCGCAAACTGTCTGTGGGGGCGCCGTTCTTCAATATGGCCTTTACCCCCTTCATGGTAATGCTGGCGGTGGTGTTGCCGGTAGGTGCAATTTTGCCCTGGAAACGGGCGCGGTTGAAGCGGGCGATGAAAGCCATGTCCGGCGTGTTCGCTTTGGCTTTGGCCGCAGCGCTGCTGACCTGGGCCATCCAAAGCGGCCGTTCGGTGCTTGGGCCGGTCGGGATCGGGCTGGGTGTCTGGCTGGTGTTCGGTGCCGGATATGATTTGTGGATGCGCACTGGGCGCAAGGGTTTTGGCGCGCGTCTTGGACGTATGCTCCGTCTGCCGCGTGCCGACTGGGGCAAGGCGCTGGCGCATGGCGGGCTTGGCATCACCATCCTTGGCATCGCCTGTCTGACCGCATGGTCCGAAGAGGACATTCGCGTCGGCCATCTGAACGAGCCCTTCACTGTGGGGGATTACGAGATCAATCTGGTCGAGGTCCACCGCGAGCAGGGGCCGAACTATGTCACCACAATGGCGGAAATGACCGTCAAGCGGGATGGCAAACTGGTGACCACCCTGTTCCCCGAAAAACGTGTCTATCCGGTGCAGGCCATGCCCACCACCGAGGCGGCCATTTACAACGGGTTCTTGCGCGATATCTATCTGGTGATCGGGGACGAGCAGGACGGCGGCGGCTGGGCCGTGCGCACCTATATCAAACCCTTTGCCAGCTGGATCTGGTTCGGTTGTGCCCTGATGGCGCTTGGCGGTATCTTTAGCCTGACCGACCGGCGTTACCGCGTTGCCGCCGGCGCGCGCAAGGCACGTCAAACCGCAGCCATGTCTCCGGCGGAGTAACAATATGCGATATCTGATCCTGATCCTTGCCTTTCTGGCCAGCCCCGCCTTGGCGGTGCAACCCGACGAGGTGCTGGATGATCCCGTGCTCGAGGCGCGCGCCCGCGAGCTGGGGCAGGAATTGCGCTGTGTGGTCTGTCAGGGTGAAAACATCGACGAATCAAACGCCGGTATCGCGCGGGATTTGCGGATTCTGGTGCGTGAACGCCTGAAAGAGGGCGAAAGCAATCAGGAAATTCTGGATTATGTGGTCTCGCGCTATGGCGAATATGTGTTGATGCGCCCGACATGGGGCGGGGCAAACATTATCCTGTATATTGCTGGTCCCGTGCTGTTGCTGCTGGGGCTGATCACCGGTTTCTTCTATTTGCGGAGCCGTGCCACGGCACAGACTGCCGCCGGTGCCGCGCTTTCCAAAGAAGAAGAAGACCGTCTGGCCGAGATTCTGAACGAATAACGCATCGTTCCCCCTTTCTTTTGCGCGGCAAAACGCTATCCCTATGGGCAACGCCATAGGGAGACGCACAAGATGAATTATACCACCATCAAACTGGCCATCCGCAATGATGTTGCCATCCTGACACTGAACCGCCCCGATGTGATGAACGCGCTGAACACCCAGATGCGCGCCGAAATCGCCCATGCGGTGAAAGAGGCTGGCACGACTGCGCGCGTGCTGGTGATCACCGGTGCGGGCCGCGCCTTTTGTTCCGGTCAGGATCTGGGTGACCGCGCCAATGCCGCCGACATTGATCTGGAGCGCACCCTGCGCGACGAATACCTGCCGATGCTGAAAGCCATCTTTGACAGCCCGATCCCCACCATTGCCGCTGTGAACGGGGCGGCTGCGGGGGCAGGGGCCAACCTTGCGCTGGCCGCCGATGTGGTGATTGCATCAGAATCCGCGATGTTCCTGCAGGCCTTTACCCGCATCGGTCTGATCCCGGATGCCGGTGGCACCTATTGGCTGCCTCGCCAGATCGGTGCGGCCCGCGCCATGGGGGCTGCCCTGTTCGCCGAGCCGATCAAGGCCCGTCAGGCCGCCGACTGGGGCATGATCTGGGAGGCCGTGCCGGAAGACGAATTTGCCGAGCACTGGTGGTCGCGCGCCATCAAACTGGCACAGGGGCCGACCGCGGCCTATCGCCATGTGAAAGAGGCCATTCGCGGGTCTTATGATAATTCACTGGACGAGCAACTGGCGCTAGAGGCCCGGTTGCAGGGCGAATGTGGCAAGACACGGGATTTCAAAGAAGGCGTGCTGGCCTTTCTGGAAAAACGCCCCGCGAATTACGAAGGGCGCTAGGGTCAGGACCCATTAATCCTGACCCTTGGGCGCCTCTGATAACGAATACGAAAAAGGCCACCCGCAAAGGTGGCCTTTTTATTGTTGGTATTCCGGATGCTATCTGTTTTCGACATCCACATAATCACGCATGGTCGCGCCACGGTACAGCTGGCGCGGACGGCCGATTTTCAGGTTCGGATCGTCCAGCATTTCCTTCCACTGGGCAATCCAGCCAACCGTGCGCGACAGCGCAAAGATCGGGGTGAACATCGAAGTCGGGAAGCCCATCGCCTCGAGGATAATGCCCGAATAGAAATCCACATTCGGGAACAGCTTTTTCTCTTTGAAATACGGATCTTCCAGTGCCTGTCTTTCCAGCTCTTTGGCGACCTGCAGTTTCGGATTGTCCTCGATCCCCATCAGTTCCAGCACCTCGTCGGCGCTTTCTTTCAGCACCACGGCGCGGGGGTCAAAGTTTTTGTAGACGCGGTGACCAAAGCCCATCAGGCGGAAGGAATCGTTCTTGTCCTTTGCGCGGGCAATGAATTCGGGGATACGGTCAACCGTGCCGATTTCTTCCAGCATTTCCAGACAGGCCTGATTGGCGCCGCCATGGGCAGGGCCCCACAG
>WGBJ01000486.1 GCA_015494385.1 Marinosulfonomonas sp. | reverse complement strand
TGAAGCCCTGCACGAAGAATTGTCGCTGATAAAGGCGGCAGCGTTTGATGTGCAATTATCGGGGTTGGGGACGTTTGGCAAAAGCACACCGACGTTGCTCTATGCGGGTGTTGCGGAAAATCCGGCGCTGGCGGAATTACAGCGCAAGGTGGTGTCGGCGATCCGGCGCACGGGGTTGCCAGCCCCCAAGGACAAGTTTCATCCGCATGTCACCTTGGCGCGGTTCCATCGTGCGGTGGATGCGCGCGAGCTGGCGCATTTGGGGGAATATCTGGCGATGCACCAAGGGTTTGCCCCGCCAGCGTTTCCGGTGACGTCTTTTGTGCTGTTTCAATCCACGCTGCACCCGCAAGGGGCGCGGCATGACGAGTTGGCGCGTTATCCTTTGGCGTGGTCTTGACACGACTCATGGATGGGTGAAGTTTGCAGACAACGGGGCCGTAGCTCAGTTGGGAGAGCGCGTCGTTCGCAATGACGAGGTCGTCGGTTCGATCCCGATCGGCTCCACCAGATTCTTACCAGATGGAGGCCCTGCGGGCCGCTTTATGTCTCGGCCCCGCAAGGGGGCCTCGGATCTGCCTGCGGCGCGGATATTTCAGCCAAGAAGAAGTCAGGCAGAGAGGTAATCTGAAAGGGCTTTGGTTTCCTGATCATTCAGGCGCAGGCCGATCTTGGAGCGGCGCCACAGGATGTCATCTGCCGATTTTGCGAATTCCTTGTCACGCAGCCAGTCGACTTCGCGGGCGTAGAGGTTCCAGCCAAAGTGCTGCCCAAGGTTGTTTGGCGAAGAGGCATCGCCCATCATTTCGAACACATCCGTGCCATAGGCGCGCAGCAGGCGTTTGGCCCATTTTTCATCCAGAAACGGATAGCGTTTGCGGATATCGGCCAGCAGGTTGTCCACGCCATCCACTGGAAAATCACCGCCGGGCAGGGGGACGCCTTCGGTCCATTTGCCGGGCATGTCGGGAAAGAAGGGGGCGAATTTGGCAAGCGAGGTTTCGGCCAGTTTGCGGTAGGTGGTGATCTTGCCGCCAAAGATGTTCAGCAGCGGGGCCACGGGGGAATCATCTGCCAGCGTGATCACATAATCGCGGGTGGCGGCGGTGGCCGAGGAGGCACCGTCGTCATAAAGCGGGCGCACGCCCGAGTAGGTCCAGACGATCTGATCGGTTGTCACGGGCTGTTTGAAATAGTTCGAGGCAAAAGCGCAGAGGTATTCCTGCTCTTCGGGGGTGCAAACGGCGGGGTCGTCGGCGTGGTCATGCGGTGCGTCTGTTGTGCCGATCAGGGTGAAATCGGTTTCATAAGGGATGGCGAAAATGATCCGCCCGTCGGTGCCCTGAAAGAAATAGGCGCGATCGTGGTCAAACAGGCGCGGCACAATGATGTGGCTGCCCCGCACAAGGCGGATGCTTTGGCGGGTCTGGTGGTTCAGCGGGCCGGTCAGCAGGTCCTTGACCCACGGGCCACCGGCGTTGATCAGGGCACGGGCGCTGTGGATTTCGGTTTCGCCGGTTTGGGTGTTTTCGGTGGTGATCTGCCACAGATCATTCACCCGTTCGGCCTTGACCACCTTGGCGCGGGTCATGATATGCGCGCCGCGGTTGGCGGCATCGACCGCGTTCAGGGTGACAAGGCGGGAATCCTCGACCCAGCAGTCGGAGTATTCGTAAGCCTTGCGAAACTTCGGGTTCAGCGGTGCGCCGGCCGGATCTTTGGTCAGGTCCAGCGTGCGGGTGCCGGGCAGGATTTTGCGATGGCCCATGTGGTCATACATGAACAGCCCCAGCCGGATCAGCCATGCGGGGCGGCGGCCCTTCATCCACGGCATCACAAAGGACAGCAGTTTGGAGGTGGGCGTGTCGTTTTCGAACCGCATGTCCTTGTGATAGGGCAGCACGAAACGCATGGGCCACGAGATATGCGGCATGGCGCGCAGCAGAACTTCGCGTTCTTTCAGGGCCTCGCGCACCAGCCGGAATTCGAAATATTCCAGATAGCGCAAGCCGCCGTGAAACAGTTTGGTCGAGGCCGAAGAGGTGGCCGAGGCCAGATCGTTCATTTCCGCCAGCGCCACCGACATCCCGCGTCCGGCCGCATCACGGGCAATGCCGCAACCGTTAATGCCGCCACCGATGATGAACAGGTCATAGGGGGCGGTTTGCGGGGTTGTGTCTGGCGTTGTCATCTGGATTTCCTGACCATTTGCGGGCGGTTACAGGAAGAATAACTAGCACAGGATTGCAGCCGTCACCAGAGCATTGCCCCGGTGACGTTACGCAGTGTTGCAGGGAAAATACCGGCGCGCGATCAGCTTTTGATCAGACCCATGCTTTCGAGTTTCAACAGCACCTGATGGGCGCAATTGTCGACCTCGACGTTTTCGGTTTCGACCCGCAATTCGGGATTTTCCGGCACCTCGTAGGGGTCGGAAATGCCGGTGAATTCCTTGATCTTGCCTTCGCGGGCCAGCTTGTACAGGCCCTTGCGGTCGCGGCGCTCACATTCCTCGAGGCTGGTGGCAACGTGGACTTCGATGAAGGCGCCGAATTGCTCGATCTCTTCGCGCACCGCGCGGCGGGTGGCGGTGTAGGGCGCGATCGGTGCACAGATGGCGATACCGCCGTTTTTGGTGATTTCCGAGGCAACATAGCCGATGCGGCGGATATTCAGATCGCGGTGTTCCTTCGAGAAACCCAGTTCGGACGACAGGTTTTTACGCACCACATCGCCATCCAGCAACGTTACGGGGCGGCCGCCCATTTCCATCAGTTTCACCATCAAAGCGTTGGCGATGGTGGATTTGCCCGAGCCGGAAAAGCCGGTGAAAAACACGGTAAAGCCCTGTTTGTGGCGGGCGGGTTTGGTTTTGCGCAATTCCTCGACCACGGCGGGGAAGGAAAACCATTCCGGAATTTCCAGCCCTTCGGACAGGCGGCGGCGCAGTTCTGTGCCGGAGATGTTCAGGATGGTGACGTCATCCTTGATCTCGTCTGCCGGCTCATATTGGGCGCGTTCCTGCACATAGACCATATGTTTGAACGGCACCATTTCGATGCCCATTTCGTCCTGATGGGCGCGGAACAGTTCCTGCGCGTCATAGGGGCCGTAGAAATCTTCGCCTGCCGAGTTTTTGCCGGGGCCGGCGTGATCGCGGCCAACGATGAAATGGGTGCAGCCGTGGTTTTTACGGATCAACCCGTGCCACACGGCCTCGCGGGGGCCGGCCATGCGCATGGCAAGGTTCAGCAGGCTCATTGTGGTGGTGGATTGCTGGTATTGGTCCAGCACTGCCTCGTAACAGCGCACGCGGGTGAAATGGTCGATGTCGCCCGGTTTGGTCATGCCGACGATCGGGTGGATCAACAGGTTGGCCTGTGCTTCGCGTGCGGCGCGAAAGGTCAGTTCCTGATGGGCGCGGTGCAGCGGGTTGCGGGTTTGAAACGCCACCACCTTGCGCCAGCCCAGTTTGCGGAAATAGGCGCGCAATTCGTTCGGGGTGTCGCGGCGGGCCTTGAAATCGTAATGCACAGGGGGCTGGATGCCGGTGACGGGGCCGCCCAGATAGATTTTGCCAGCGGTGTTGTGCAGGTAATTCACGGCAGGGTGGGCAACATCATCGGCGCCGAATACTTTTTCGGCCTCATTCGATTTGTTAGGTTCCCATTTGTCGGTTACCGACATGATCGCCAGAATAACACCTTCGGCGTCGCGCAGGGCTATGTCCTGCCCTTCCTTGATCCCTTCGGCGAATTTTTCGTCCACATCCAGCGTGATCGGCATGGGCCAAAGGGTGCCATCGGCCAGTCGCATGTTTTCGACAACGCTGTCGTAATCATCCTTGCCCAAAAAACCCTTGAGAGGATTGAAACCGCCATTCATCAGCAGTTCAATATCGCAAATCTGGCGCGGGGTCAGATCCCATGACGGCAGATTACCGGCTTCGACCTTTAGTTTCTGCGCGCTTTCATGGGAAACATAAAGTTCGGGGATAGGGGCGAGGATGGACATGGACATTTGAAAACTTTCGATCTGGTTACTGGGGTGTTACATCAGGAATGGTTTTCGCGCAAATAGCGCGGGATTGTGACGAAATACAAGCAAAGGCTTGAAGGTTTTGTGAAAGCGGCCAGAACTAGGTATTTTATGTGGCTGCAAAACACTACTCCCCTCCCCGGCGAAGTCACAGGAAGGGGGTTTAAGGTGTGTGGATCAGTCTTCCTGTTCGGCCAGGAAATGCTCGGCCTCGAGCGCGGCCATACAGCCCATGCCGGCGGATGTGACCGCCTGACGGAATTTGTAATCGGTCAGATCGCCCGCCGCAAACACACCGGGAACTGAGGTGGCCGTGCTGTCGGGTTTGGTCACAACATAGCCGCCCATGTGGGTTTCCAGCGTGTCCTTGACCAATTCGTTGGCAGGCGCGTGGCCGATGGCGATGAATACGCCTTTGGCCGGAATCTCGGTGATCTCGCCGGTTTTGACGTGTTTGGCGCGCACGCCGGTGACGCCTTTGGGGTCTTCGTTGCCCATGACCTCGACCAGTTCGTGATCCCACAGCGGCACGATCTTTTCATTCTTCATCAGCCGGTTGATCAGGATCTTTTCGGCCCGTAATTCGTCGCGGCGGTGGATCAGGGTCACTTTGGAGGCGAATTTTGTCAGGAACAGCGCCTCTTCTACAGCGGTGTTGCCACCGCCGACCACGACAATTTCCTGTTCGCGATAAAAGAACCCGTCACAGGTGGCGCAGGCGGATACGCCAAAGCCCTTGAATTCTTCTTCGCTGGGCAGGCCCAGCCATTTGGCCCGCGCGCCGGTGGCCAGAATGACGGCATCGGCGGTATAGGTGGTGCCGCTGTCGCCTTTGGCGGTGAAAGGGCGTTTGGAGATGTCCAGATCGGTGATGATGTCGGAGATGATCTCGGTGCCCATCGCGGCGGCATGTTCCTGCATTTTCATCATCAGTTCGGGGCCCTGGACCTCGGTGAAGCCGGGGAAGTTTTCAACCTCGGTGGTGGTGGTCAACTGCCCGCCCGGCTCGATCCCTTGCACCAGAATGGGTTCCAGCATGGCGCGGCTGGCGTAGATGCCGGCGGTGTATCCGGTCGGGCCGGAGCCGATGATCAGAACTTTGGTATGACGTGTCTCGGACATGATTGCCCCCTTGTAAAACTATGGTTGGGACAGATATAGGCGCAGGGGACAGGCAGGAAAACCCCCCGCAACACCCATCGCGAGCAATTGACGCGGGAATTGCCGGTTTGGCAAGAAAATTACGCTTTTGTGAAATATTGTTGCGCCTGAATGTTAGCGCGCATACAATCCGCGAAAATACCGATAGAGGAATACGATGGCAAATTCGAAACTGGATCCGATTGACCGGATGATTTTGGCCGAACTTCAGGCCGACGGACGGATGACCAATGTGGAATTGGCCAAACGGGTCGGCATTTCGGCCCCGCCCTGCCTGCGCCGTGTGCGCACGCTTGAGGAAAACGGATATATTCGCGGCTATCACGCTGACGTGGATGCCCGCCAACTGGGGTTCGAAGTGCAGGTGTTCGCGATGGTCGGCTTGCAAAGTCAGGCCGAGGTGGACCTGTCGGCGTTCGAGGCAAAATGTCAGGACTGGCCGCTGGTGCGTGAATGCCACATGCTGAACGGCGAGGTGGATTTTATCCTGAAATGCGTGGCCCCTGATCTGTCCACCTTTCAGCGGTTTCTGACCGAAGACCTGACCTCGGCCGATAATGTGGCCAGTGTGAAAACATCGCTGGTGATCCGTTGTGCCAAGGATCTACCGGGTGTGCCGTTTGAAGTGCTGGAAAAGCGTCTGAACAAATCTGCCTGAACCAATAGGTAAGACAAACAAATAGGCCACCCGTGTCGGGTGGCCGTTTATATTCTCGATAGGTGTTGCCTTATGCGTTGGCAGATTTGGGCGTCATAGATTGCAACGTCCGTTTGGCGATCCATTCGGCGCGACGTGCACCGCGGGCCCAAGGCAGAGAAATTTCATTCTTGGCTGTTTCGGCGATAATATTGCCAATCAGGCTTTTCTGCTTTTTCATGTCATTCACTTCCAATTTTTTTAACGCTTAATTCTTTTTGTCGGCGTTGTGCTGTTATTGATAATATGAACAGGCAATGGGGCAGCAGAATGGCTGTTTTCGGGAAAATTCGGAAATAGTTGGAATTTTATAGGCTTGGTTGCCGTCTGGATCCGGATTTGCGAAAAACCGCGCAAAAACAAATGGGTGAGCGTCGTCACTATACTTAAGGTTGAGTTGAAAATTGGACAATTAGACCAAATTTGGGCAACACCCGCCATGTTCGCGGCAAAATTGAACAGTCGCCGCTTAAACGCGGATCACTGAAATCAGGCGGCCGTAATCGGCCTCTTTGTGATGCACGCTGCGGCGGTAGGAATAGAACCTATCCGCATCCGAATAGGTGCAATGGCGGGTCCATTCGGCATCGCCTATTCCCGCTTCGCGCAGGCGGTGCAGGGCGAACAGGGGCAGGTCGAATTGCACGCGATCCTCGTTGCCGCCAGCAAAGAAACGGACATATTCGGGGTCATGGGCCAGGAAGGTGTCCATGAATTCCGGCCCGACCTCGTAGGCGGCCTGACTGATGCAAGGGCCGATCACCGCGACAGTATTGCCGCGATCAGCGCCAAGGGCCTCCATCGCGGTCAATGTGTTTTCCAGCACGCCCCCAAGCGCGCCTTTCCATCCGGCATGGGCGGCGCCGACGACACCTGCTTGGGCGTCGGAAAACAGCACCGGTGCGCAATCGGCGGTCAGGATACCCAGCGCCAGACCGGGGGTGGCGGTGACCATCGCGTCGGCCTTGGGGCGTTCGCCTTGCGGGGCTTTGGTCAGGGTCAGCACCTCGGCGGAATGGTATTGGAACACGGTGGCCAGATTGTCGGGGGCCACTTCCATTGCCTCGGCCACGCGGGCGCGGTTCAGGGTGACGGCCTCGGTCTGGTCGGTCGAGCCAAAGCCGCAGTTCAGCCCCTGATAAATGCCGCTGGACGCACCGCCCCGACGGGTAAAGAACCCGTGGCGGGTATGGGCGAGGCTGTCGGCGGTCAGGATTTCAAGGGTCATGCGCTGAATCCGGCTGGGGGTGTGTGGCCATTGGGGTAGAGGGCGATTGCCTTGAACAGCGTCCCCATTTCGGTGGGGTCGGTCAAGCGTTTCAGGGCGCTCATGTGGGTTTCAAGCTGATCGCCGCTTAGCCCCTGCGCCAGAACCTCGGCGCGCTGGGCAATGCCAAGGCGGGCCAGCAATTCGCCCTGCGGGATCAGCTTGCTGACCGGTGTGTGCGAAACGGCGGCCACGGCAAGGGCCTCGAAATCCACATGCGCGGTGATGTCGGCCTCGCCGGGGTGGGCAAGGACGCTGTCGAATTCATGACCGCGCAGGGCTTGCAACGTGTCGCCCAAGGACCGCCAGTCGCCATAGTCGATGAATATCGCGGCCCCGCCGAAACGGGCAATCTGTTTGGCGATGTCTTCGGAAATGGCACCGGCTGCGGCGCAGACCTCGACCAGATCGCCTTCGCGGCAATCCTTGACGCGGTGGGTCAGGGCAGGGACATCGGCGGCATCGCCCGCGCCGAACACTAGTGCGCCCTCTTCGACCCCGACGCGGCGTTCGCGCCAGCCAGCGTCACCGGCAAAGATGAACTGGCGGATTGGCAGGGCATCAAAGAATTCATTGGCCAGCAGGTAAAGCGGGCCATCGGGCAGGTTGCCACTGGTCTGCACCCAGTTCACGTCATAGCCCTCCAGCGTTTTGCGCTGGATTTCTGTCAAGGCGGGGGATGCTTCGACCAGAGTAATATTGGCGGCCGCGTGAAAGCCGGACACGCCTTGGGTGGCGCGCAAAACATCGGCCATCAGGGTGCCGCGACCCGGGCCAAGTTCGGCCAGCACGAATTCCTTGGGCGATCCTTGCTCCAGCCACGATTGTGCCAGACACAGGCCCAGCAATTCGCCGAACATCTGGCTGATTTCCGGTGCCGTGGTGAAATCGCCATCCGCGCCAAACGGGTCGCGGGTGGTGTAATAGCCGTGTTTTGGATGCAGCAGACATTCGGCCATATAATCGGCAATGCTGATAGGGCCGGTGTTGGTGATGCGGTCAATCAGGATTTTGGCCAGTGGCGTCGTCATGTGCGTTTCCTTGCATAAAGGATGAATAACAGGCCGATGGCGATCATGGGTATGGACAGTTGCTGGCCCTTGGTCAGGCCAAAATCGCCAAACTGCATGACATAGCCCATCGGGTTGGTCTCGGTGATGAATTGTGCATCAGCCTGCCGGAAGAATTCAACGATAAATCGCGATACACCGTAACCGGCGATGAACAGACCCATCAACTGGCCCGGTTTCTTTAGCCAGCCACG
>WGBJ01000485.1 GCA_015494385.1 Marinosulfonomonas sp. | reverse complement strand
CTCTTGGAATGGGCTATGATGCAGATGCAAAATACACGGTGTATGCCTTTTACAAGGATTCAGCCCAAAGTCCCACACCCTTTTATCAGGCTGGAGAATAGGTTTTCGGCCCCTTGTTAAACCGGCTCAACCTCCTGTGGAAAAACCACAAACTGCTGTTGCTGGCTTTTATTCTGGCGGCAGCGGCAACCCTGATGTTTGCCGTCCGGCTGGTGGTTGTCACGGCCTATTTCAGCAATCCCGCCCACCAGAACCAGCCGCTCGAGGGCTGGATGACGCCGCGCTATCTGGCCTATTCCTATGATTTGACGGCGGATGAACTGGAACAGGTGCTGGGTATTGACCCAACCGGCGTTTCCCGCATCCACCTTAATAACCTGTTGAAAGATCAGGGGATTACCCTTCAGGAACTGCAATCCAGATTGGACGCGATCAAAGCCCGCAAGGCCGCCGAATGACCGACCTGCTGCTGTCTCTGGTCGCAGACTATGGCGCGATCATGCTGTTTGTCACCACATTCCTTAGCTGCCTTGCCATCCCCATGCCCTCGTCCCTGATGATGCTGGCCGGTGGCGGCTTTGTCGCCAGTGGCGAGCTTGGCCTGAGCACCGCTGTTTCAGCCGCCTATCTAGGGGCAGTCACGGGGGATCAGACCGGGTTCCAGATTGGCCGCAAAGCCGGCGCATGGCTGGCCCGCGCCCCCAAACGCAAGGCCCTGCTGGACAAGGCCAACGCCCTGACCACACGCCATGGCGGCCCCGGCGTGTTCCTGTCGCGCTGGCTGTTCTCGCCGCTTGGCCCCTATGTCAACTTCGGCGGCGGGGCCACGGGGTATAACTGGGCTGCCTTCACCATATGGGGCACCTTGGGCGAGGCCGTCTGGGTCACCCTTTATGTCAGTCTTGGTTATCTGTTTGCCGACCACATCACCGAGGTCGCCGACATTCTAGGCAACGCCAGCGGTTTCCTCGCCGCATTGGTGGTCACCATCGGCCTTGGCTTTTGGCTGCGCTACGCCATGAAACATCCCCGCAAACCTTGATCCTCCCTTCTTCTTTCCCCAAATACCTGCGCCGCAGGCATCCGCCCTTGCCACTTCCCCCAACCGTCGCCATATATTCCCTATGCTCCGTCTGACCCCGATCCTGATTGCCATCCTATACGCGCTTGTCATGTACCGTTTCTCGGTCTGGCGCACTTCGCACGAACTGGATGCAAAATCAACCGAACTGGCGGACCAGAACCTGAAAAATCTGACCGACCAGATGGCAAAATCGCTGGACCTGCCCCGCATCCGTGTCCACATCTATGAAATCGCCCCGGTAAACGGGCTGGCGGCCCCCGACGGGCGTATCTTTATCACCCGTGGCTTTTACGACAAATACCGTGCGGGCGAAGTGACAGGGCCGGAAATGGCCAGCGTGATTGCGCATGAATTGGGCCACGTCGCCCTTGGCCATTCACGCCGCCGGATGATCGACTTTTCCGGCCAGAATGCCCTGCGCACCGCAATGATCATGGTGTTCACCCGCTTTATCCCCGGCCTTGGCGTCTACATCGCCAATTTTCTGACAACCCTACTGGCGGCCCGCCTGTCACGATCTGACGAATACGAGGCCGACGCCTATGCCTCGGCCCTACTGACGAAATCAGGGATCGGCACCGAGGCGCAGAAATCGCTGTTTCACAAGCTAGAGGATTTGACAAAATCCGGAGGTGGCAGCGCCCCCGCGTGGTTGATGAGCCATCCGAAAACCGCCGAGCGCATCAAGGCAATCGAGGCAATGGAAAAGCGCTGGGGTAGCGCAACCTAGACCAGTATCAGCAGGTTTACACCACCAGCGCCTTGCCCAATCGCGGCAATCGCGCCTTTTTCATCAGCTTGCGCATGTCCCAATCCTGCCCCGACAAACGCTGGGCTGTCTGGCGGACATTTTCGGCCACGCCCCCCACAACATCAGGGTTTTCAATGAACATTTCCCGCAGCAATCCATCCGGATCACGGCGGATCACCCCGTGGCTGGTCAGGCTTCGGGTGGGGAAATCTTTCAGGTTCATGGTCAGCAAAACATCCACCTTGCCCGCGATGGCGGCAGCCAGAACGTGAGTGTCATTGGCATCAGGCAGGTATAGACCGGCTTCCAGCTCTGCCGGAAAGGCAACCTCGGCATCCGGCCACCCTGCCCGCAACAAGGCAATCTCACCGCGTGCGACATCTTCCTGCCCGTCGCCAATCCGTGCTGCTGCCCGCGCCCATTCTTCCAGTATCCGCGCCGACCATAGCGGGGTGAACAGCTCGCGCCGCGCCACCCCGATCAGCACTTCGCGCATCACGGTGGGGTAGAG
>WGBJ01000484.1 GCA_015494385.1 Marinosulfonomonas sp. | reverse complement strand
TAGGGCGCTTTGGTTCGCCAGCGGAATTAATCGCAAAAGCTGCTTTGATGGGCGGTATGATTGCGGTAAGAGACAGGCAACCATTTGACTTAGGGAGCCATCCATGTCCGCCACCAACAACACCCGCACCGAATCCGACAGCTTTGGCCCGCTCGAGGTTCCCGCCGATAAATACTGGGGCGCACAGACACAGCGCTCGCTGATGAATTTCCCGATTGGCTGGGAACGTCAACCAATTGCCATTGTCCGCGCCCTTGGCGTGATCAAAAAGGCCTGTGCGCAGGCCAATATGGAACTGGGCAAACTGGACAAGGAAAAGGGCAACGCCATTGTCGAGGCCGCAGGCGAAGTGATCCGCGGCGAGCTGGATGACAATTTCCCGCTGGTGGTGTGGCAAACCGGCTCGGGCACCCAGTCGAACATGAACGCAAACGAGGTGATCGCCAACCGCGCGATTGAAATCCTTGAAGGCGAGATCGGCTCGAAATATCCGGTGCATCCCAATGACCATGTGAACATGGGGCAATCGTCAAACGACACCTTCCCCACCGCGATGCACATCGCCACCGCCACCGCCACCCATGACATTCTGCTGCCCGGTCTGGCCACGCTGCATTTCGCACTGGACGCCAAGGTGCGCGAATTTGACGGCATCATCAAAATCGGCCGCACCCATACGATGGACGCCACCCCGCTGACACTGGCACAGGAATTTTCCGGCTATTCGCATCAGGTGGCAATGGGGATCGAACGGGTGAAAACCGCTTTGACCCGTATCCACGAGCTGGCACAGGGCGGCACTGCCGTTGGCACCGGCCTGAACACCACCAAAGGCTGGGCCGAAATGGTTGCCGCGAATATGGCGCGTATCACCGGCCTGCCTTTCGTCACCGCCCCCAACAAATTCGAAGCCCTCGCCGCCCATGACGCGATGGTGGAAATGTCCGGCGCGCTGAAAACCGTCGCTGCGTCGCTTTACAAAATTGCCAACGACATCCGGTTCCTTGGCTCCGGCCCGCGCTGTGGTCTGGGCGAATTGATCCTGCCCGAGAACGAGCCGGGATCATCGATCATGCCCGGCAAGGTGAACCCGACACAGGTCGAGGCCCTGACACAGGTCTGTATCCATGTGATGGGCAATGATGCCGCTGTCGGTTTCGCCGGATCACAAGGGCATTTCGAGTTGAATGTCTATAAGCCGATGATGGCCTATAATGTGCTGCAATCCATCCAGTTGCTGGGTGATGCCGCCGCGACATTTACCAAAAACTGTGTGGTCGGCATTCAGGCCAACAAGCGGCGGATCGACCAGTTGCTGCACGAAAGCCTGATGCTGGTCACAGCACTGGCGCCGGAAATCGGATATGACAATGCCACCAAGGTTGCCAAAACCGCGCATAAAAACGGCACCACATTGAAAGAAGAAGCGATCAAACTGGGCTTTGTCGATGCCGAAACCTTTGATCGTATCGTGCGTCCGGAAACCATGATCGGGCCCAAAGACTGATGAATGAAATCGTTAACCTGAACCGCGCCCGCAAAACCCGTGCGCGCGAAGAAAAGCGCGCGCAGGCCGATGCCAATGCCGTCAAACACGGCCGCACCAAAGCCGAGCGTATTGCAGAGGCCGCCCGCAGCGAACAGGCCCGCCGTATTCTGGACCAGCACCACATGGACGAGGAATGAGCGAACGGCCCAAAAAACGTTCCCTTACCCTAAAAGGGCACCGAACCAGCGTGTCTCTGGAGGACGAATTCTGGAAGGCCTTCCGCGACATCGCGACCGAACGCGGGCAGCCGATCAATGTGCTTGCCGCTGAAATAGACAAAGCCCGCGGTCTGGACACGGGCTTGGCTTCGGCTATTCGGTTGTTTGTTCTAGCGTATTATCAGGATGCCCTGAATCGCCGGTCCTGACTAGGTATTACTTGGATTTAACCGGCCCACGCAATTCGTCACCAAAAAGGTTCAAAAGCTCTTCACGGGAAGTTGGCTGCGGCTTGGCATTTTTCTGATCAGTCTTATCGCGTCCATTACGAAACGAAGGGAACGCAATGCGGATCACAGCCCGCGGCGCTGCGTCATCTTGGTAATCGTCAGCAGAAGCCGGCGTATTGCGAGACATAGCAAACATACTCTTTCCTCAACTTGGGCACGAAATTTAATCACTCGTTAAAATATAGCCGTGCGCGACAGGAAAACCGAGGGGGAATTTCGCCTGTTTCCATGTCTATTTGGGCAGTTTTTCGCCGTGACGTAGCGTAACTTTCAGCCAAATTCCCTCTTTTGAGCGCACAGTCAGATGCGCAATCGGCATCACAGGCGGGTTTTCAACCGATTCGAATCGCATTGCCCGCACCAACATTCCAAGGATCAACGGCCCTTCGATCATGGCAAATCCTGACCCCGGACACACCCGTGATCCGGCGGAGAAAGGGATATAAGCCTCTCGCATACTTGCCTTTCCAGCCTTGGTTTGCCACCTGTCCGGATCAAATTCATCCGGCCTGTCCCACAATCGTTCATGCCTGTGCAGGTGCCAGGGACTTAGAACAATCTGCGCCCCTTTGCGGATGTCTCGATCACGAAACCGGACAGGGCAAGTGTTTTCCCGAACCATCATCGGAACCGGCGGATAGAGGCGCATCGCTTCGCGGAACACATCGCGGGTCAGCCTGAGTTTGGACACGGCGGAAAAATAGGGAACCTCAGGATCAATCACCTCGGTGGCCTCGGCGGCGACACGATCCTGCATCTCTGGGTTGGTGGCCAGAAGGTACAGCGCCCAGCCCAGGGCCGATGCGCTGGTTTCGTGACCGGCCAGGAAAAAGATCGCCACCTGATCGACCATTTCATCCGGTGTAAAACACTTGCCGGTTTCAGGGTCCGGCGTGGTCATGATCTTGGTGGCCAGATCATCGGGCGCTGTGCCGGCCTTGATTTCCTCCAGCCGCTGATAGGTCAGCTGCGCGATCAATCCGCGAATATTGCGCGCCGTTTCCCTGGTGCGTTTGTTAAAGAACCGCGGCATCCACTTGGGCATCGGCAACAAGGCCCCGATGTTCACAATCGGCTGGCTGCGCTGGTAATCCTTGAATTCGGAAAACACCTTGGCCGCAACCTCGTTTTCGATCGGGATGGAAAACAGCGTGCGGAAGATCACATCGGCCGCCACATGGCTGGTCACGCTTTCCATTTCGACCGGCCCCTGCCCCGCCTTTTCCGACAATCGCGCCACCGCCGCCACCGCCGCATCCCAGATCGCCGGATAGATTTCGCGCAGGCGTCCCCCCTCGAACGCCGGATCAATGATCCGGCGCTGCGCCTTCCAGACCTCGCCGTTGGTGACAAACACCGAATTTCCCAACAGCGGCGCCAGCCCCTCTTTTATCCGGTCGGATTTTGGAAAATCATCAGGGCGTTCGCGCAGCACCGTGTTGATCAGTTCCGGCTGGTTGATCATGTAGGAACGGAAAAACGGCGTGCGAAATTCCGCCATCCAGGCCCGATACAGCCGCGCGGGGTGGGAGGACAGCATGTCTTTGCGAAACAGCCTGATATATTGCAGCAGGGAAACCTTGTCGGCACGCGCGGGGGGTTTGGGGGGGATCGTCATGGGGAAACCGAAGTATATGGCGAGGCCGGCACATCAATGCGCGATTTTGACGGTTGCCGGTTCTGGTAACGGGAATGCAGGGTTTCCGGTCCTGCGGTGATTTTGAAGTAGTCATAATCGCCGGGGCGATCAAAGGCACATAAATACTGGAAATGCAGCCTGAAATACCGCCATTTCAGGGCGGCCCAGCGGTTCGGGGACAGGGTTTGGGTAAATGCGGCCGAAATAACCAGCGGCCAGCGTTTGCCCTGCGGGGCCACGCCGCTCACGGCAACCGGATCGCACAGCGAAAAGGCGCAGACATCGCCAGGCGCCGAGACATCGACCCAGGTCAATTCGCCCCGCGTGGAAAGATATTTCAAATCGGCCCGCAAGCGGTACGCCTTGGGCAGGAAGGATACCATCGGCACCACCTGCCCCAGTGTCAGAAACCCCAATGCGGGGCCATTCCGTGGCACCCTGCCGTCGCGGACCAGATCGGCCAGCACCGACACCCCGATATGCGCGCCCGAGGAATGGCCAACCACCAGAACCTCGTCCACATCGCTGTCGAGTGCGGCGGCAATTTCATCGGAAAATTCGGCCATCCGTGCCACAAGATCGGGCGGGTCTTCCCCCTTGGATCGGGCGGAATAGGCGTAATCATGCATCAGGTAATAGGCGAACAGCTTGTTATCAATCTTGCGAAACCCGCGCAGGATCACGACGATCAGCGGCAGTGCAGCAGCCCAGCCCAGCATCCGCGCAACCATCGGCCAATCCACCAGAACCCGCACGCCTTTGGCAATCATCGCCCCGACGAACCACGCCAGCAACACCGCGACCAGAAGTTGCAGCAACAGCATCCAGATCGGATAAAGCGCCGTCAACACCGGCCCCTTGCGCAGCCACATCAACCGGCGCAACGCGCCCGAGGCAATATAGGTCCATGCCGTGCGGGCCAGCACCAGATAGGTTTGCGGAATATTCAGATCCATCGAGGATTTGACAATATCGGACCAGACCAACACGTCGAAATCCGCATCCACCTGTGATCCGTCAATCCGGCCCTTGACGTGCCAGCCATAGCGCCCGCCGCCCTGCTTTGGCGAAAGGGCAATGTCATAGCCGGAAATTTTCGCCTGATCCGCACTTTCGCTGCGATACAGCTCGCGGTAGCGGCGCGGGTGAATCGGGTCATAGCCGGGAATATAGAACACCCTGCGCTTTGCGACTGTCTGGCCTTCACCCTGCATCTACTGGCAATCCCGTTACATAACTGGGGGCAGTTTAGCGCAAAGACGCGGCATTGCTAGCCAATGTTCGCAAGGGCCGGGAAAGTTTCCAGCAGCCAGAACGAAAACGCGCTAAAGGCGCCGGTCATCAGGGCAATACCGACCGCAATCAGCAGCAGACCCATCGCCTTTTCGATCATTCCCATATGGCGTTTCAAGCGGTTCATCACACCCACAGCCCGCTGGATGAAAATTGCCGCCAGCAGGAATGGTATACCCAGCCCCAGCGCATATATTCCCAGCAGGGCCGTGCCACGCGCCACCGAGGCCTCGGACGCCGCCATTGACAGGATCGCGCCCAGTTGCGGGCCAATGCAGGGGGTCCAGCCAAAGGCAAACGCCAGCCCCAGTATATAGGCGCCAAAGGCCGATCCGCCCTGATCCCCCGCATCAATCCGCGTGTCGCGGTCCAGAAAGGGGATGCGGAAAATGCCAAGGAAATGCAGACCGAACAGCACGATCACCCCGCCGGATATTTTCGCGAAAAGCTCTTGATTTTGCAGGAAAAATGCTCCGAATACGGACGCCGTGAACCCCAGCAGCAAAAAGATGGTCGAAAGCCCCAGCACAAAGAACAGCGCCGGAATGATCGCCCCGCCGCGCTTGCCGCCTTCGCCGGTCATTTCGCTCATGGTCATGCCGCTCATATAGGCCAGATAGGGTGGCACAATCGGCAACACACAAGGTGACAGAAACGACAGCAACCCGCCCATCAATGCAACGAACATCGCGGGCAGCAGGCTGGCATCAAGAATTTCGATTCCGAACATCACAGGGCCTTCCAATTGGTTTGCCCATTCTTAGGCGATCCACCCCGCCGCGTCACCTGCCGAAATGTCACATTTGCGTGGACTTGGGGCAAATCGCGCCCTATCCAGTTTGGCATGACCATTGATGAAGAAATCGACGCCATCGGCATGCTCTGCCCCCTGCCCGTTCTGAAACTGCGCAAGCGGCTGCAAACCCATGTTTCGGGGGCCGTTGTGCGGCTGTTGGCCGATGATCCGGCGGCGGTGATCGATGTGCCGCATTTTTGCAATGAACAGGGGCACGAGTTGATCGAGGTGGCACAGGGCGAACACGGTCAAACCTATCTGGTGCGCAAGGCCTGAGCATAAAAAAACCGGCAAGCACATGGCCCGCCGGTTTTTGTTTTTAAATTCAGCCGATATTACCGACCCAAAGACCACCAGCCTTTGCG
>WGBJ01000483.1 GCA_015494385.1 Marinosulfonomonas sp. | reverse complement strand
TTCTTGGACAGGCCCACCCCGTGTTCCGCCGAAAAGCTGCCGCCAAGGCCCTGCACCACGTCCTCGATGGTCTCGGTGATCCAGTCGGCCAGTTCCAGCGAATCCGAGGATGGCAGCACTGAATAGTGGATATTGCCATCCCCCAGATGCGCCACGCTGATGCTGCGGGCGTCTTTGTCCAGCCGTTGCAGGTGTGCGTCCATCTGCTCAAGGAACGCTGGCAATTTGTCCAGCGCCACGCAGATATCGCTGTCGATGCGCGGGGTTTGCGATAGCACCACTTCGGCGGCGGCCTCGCGGCGGGCCCACATTTCGGCGCGTTGGGTTTCGTTCTGGGCCACCACCGCGTCCAGCACCAGCCCCTGTTCCATCATTTCGGCCAGCCCCTGTTCCAGCAGGGCGGTCAGCGGAATTTCCCCGTTTTCATCCGGCGTGGCATCGCGGGTGGCGGTGGCGCCCAGTTCAATCAGGATATTCACATCATGCGGGGCGTCAAACGGCGGGCGGGTTTCGGGGTGGTTGGCCTGATACATTTCAACGTAATTGCCGGGCATATACTCAAACGCCTCGACCGCGCCGCCCGAGGCTGTTTGCAGCCGGTTCAGCAGGGTCAATGCGTCCGTCAGACTGGGCACAGCGGCCATCGCGGTGGCATAGGCGGCGGGTTTGGGGAACAGTTTAAGGACGGCAGCAGTGATCACGCCCAACGTCCCCTCGGCCCCGATGAACAGATCGCGCAGATCATAGCCCGCGTTGTCCTTGTGCAATTCGCTCATCAGGTTCATCACTTCGCCGCCGGGCAAAACCACCTCAAGCCCCAGACAAAGGGCGCGCGTATTGCCATATCGCAGCACGTTCGAGCCGCCCGCGTTGGTCGATAGCGCCCCGCCGATCATGGCCGAGCCCCGTGCCCCGAACAGCAGGGGAAAGATCAACCCGTGTTCGTCCACCGCATCGTGCAGGCTGGCGATGATCACGCCGGCCTCGACAATGGCGATGCGGGCCTCGGGGCGGATCTCGCGGATGGAGTTCAGGCGTTCCAGCGACAGCAGGATGCCGCCATCCGTGTGGGTGCCGCCGACAAGGCCGGTGTTGCCCGAAATCGGCACCACGGGGGTTCTGGTTTCACTGGCCAGCCGCATCACGTCGCTGACCTGATCGGTATTTGCAGGGCGCACCACGGCAAGCGGGTGACCGGTGTATTTGCCCATCCAGTCAGTGTCATAGCCTTGCATATCATCGCCATGCAGCACATTGGCGGTGCCGACGATTTCGGCCAGTCGGGTCAGCATGGGTTAATCCCTTTCCCTGGTCGGCACGGGGCCGCGGTATTTGCTGGAAGCCGCGGGCGGCACCTCGTCCGGCTCGTAAACGCCAATCAATATGCCCACCTGTTTTCCGCCGGTGCGCGCGGCGTTGATCTGTTCATCCGACACCGTCACCCGCTGCGACATGCGGCGGCCCCATTTACCCAACCGATCATACATCAGGGCGATAATGTTGGCGTGATCGGCGCTGTCGCCCAGATCGTCAAATTCATCCGGATCATTTTGCAGATCAAACAGCATCGGGCGAAAGCCGCCCTCGGCATGGATGAATTTCCAGCGTTCATCCGTGACCATGAACAGGCGGGCATCACGCGGGGTGACACCCAGTTCAGCGGCCATCGGACTGGTTGAATAATCATATTCGCTGATCGCATAATCGCGCCAGTTTTCAGGGGTTTTGCCATGCAGGAACGGCAGCAGAGAGCGCCCCTCGACAATGTGGTCCGGCACCTTGCCACCGGCCACCTCGATAAAGGTTGCGGGCAGGTCGATGGATTCGACCAGCGCGTCACAGGTGGTGCCACGGGTGGTGTCGGCATCGGGCGAGGGATCATAGATGATCAGCGGCACCTTGACCGATGGTTCGTGGAACAGGTCCTTTTCCCCCAGCCAGTGATCCCCCAGATAGTCGCCATGATCCGAGGTGATGACGATCATCGTGTCCTCCATCCGCCCCGTCTGCTCCAGAAAATCGAACAAGCGGCCTATCTGGTCGTCGCATTGCTTGATCAGGCCCATATAGGCGGGGATCACCTTTTGGCGCACCTCCTCGCGGGAAAAGGCGCGGCCGATGCGGCTGTTCATAAAGGCGGCATAAACAGGGTGCGGATTGTCACGCTCGCTGTCATGGCGCACAGCGGCGGGCACATGGTTGGCGCCGAACATGTCGTGATAGGGGGCGGGGACGATATAGGGCCAGTGCGGTTTGATATAGGACAGGTGGGCGCACCACGGCCCCCTAACC
>WGBJ01000482.1 GCA_015494385.1 Marinosulfonomonas sp. | reverse complement strand
TCGCTGAATTACCAAGAGGTGCAGGCCGCCGTTGACGGGCGGCCCAACGACAAGACAAAACCGCTGCTAACGCCTGTGTTAGAGCCGCTTTATGCCGCCTATCACGCCCTGAAAACCGCCCGCAACCACCGACAGCCGCTGGAACTGGATCTACCGGAACGCAAGATCATTCTGTCAGACGAAGGCAAGGTCGTATCGGTCGATTTCCGCGACCGGCTGGATGCGCACAAGATGATCGAGGAATTCATGGTGCTGGCCAATGTCGCCGCCGCTGAAGAACTGGTTGCCAAACGCACCCCGCTGCTGTTTCGCGTGCACGAGGAACCCAGCCCCGAGAAGCTGGAATCCTTACGCGAGGTCGCCCAATCGGCAGGGCTGGTGCTGGCCAAGGGGCAGGTGTTGCAAACGCGGCATCTGAACAATCTGCTGGAGCAGGCCGAGGGCACCGAGTTTGACGAACAGATCAACCTGTCCACCTTGCGCTCAATGACGCAGGCCTATTACGGACAGGAGAATTTTGGGCATTTTGGCCTCGCGCTAAAGAACTACGCGCATTTCACCTCGCCTATCCGGCGCTATTCCGACCTGATCGTGCATCGGGCGCTGATTTCTGCGAACAAATGGGGCAAGGACGGGTTGTCCGAGGCCGAGATCGAACGGCTGGAAGAAACCGCCAAGCATATTTCCGAGACCGAGCGCCGCTCGATGATGGCGGAACGCGACACCACGGATCGTTATCTGGCGTCCTACCTGTCCGAACGGGTTGGTGTGGAATTCAATGCGCGGATTTCCGGCATTGCCAAATTCGGCGTCTTTGCGCGGCTGGATGAAACGGGCGCCGACGGGTTGATCCCGATCCGCACCATCGGGCGGGAATACTACCGCTTTGATCCCGACAGCCAGACCCTGACCGGCGAGGAAACCGGTCTGACGCTGGGCCTTGGCGTGCCTGTCACGGTGCGGCTGGCCGAAGCGGTGCCGGTCACTGGCGGGCTGACGCTGGAACTGCTGACGGTGGACGGTAAAGCCCTGCCCAAAGGCAGCGGCGGACGGCGCGGCAAGGGGCCGGTCCGGCGCAAGGCGAATAAATCGCGCAAGAAATCCGCCAAGGTCAAGCGCAAGCGGAAATAGGCGGGCAGGCCCCGGATCAGGTCCGGGGCAGGGTGGCTATTGCGGGATATGGTAAAGCGCATCCCGCATGCGGGCGATGTAATCTGTCAGCACGGCATCGTTTTTCACCAGATTGCTGACCTCGGTCGGCAGCGGGATCGAGGCAAGGCCCGAGAGCATCGGGCAAACGCTGGCATCCGCTGCGGTGGGGGAATCGCCAAATAGAAAGGGTTTGTCGCCCAGTTGCAGTTTGATGGCGTGCAGGTCTTTGGCCACCCGTTCAGCGCGTTCGGTCTCGGTAAAACGTGCGATGCCTTGGGTATACAGGCCTGCCTGCAATTTCTTGCGGATTTTGCCGGAAATCAGCCCTCGAACGGGTTTGGGGACCGCCTCGAAAATCACATCGCGGGTCACAGCCCAGACATCATCGCGCAACCAGCGGTCGGCGACCTGATGGAAATACAAGTGTTCCTCGGCCATGCGGATAAACGCGCGCGAGGCGGCGCGGTCACTGTCTGACAGGCCCGCATCGAAATCCGCACCCTGTTCTTCCAGATAGCTGCGGATGTTTTCACTGTCTGGGATAAGCCGGTCCCCCACCTTCAGCACCGGCAGTTTCTGTTTGGGCATTTTGCGCACATCGGCCAGTTTCCGTTGCCAGGGCTGCCCCGACATATTCAGCAGACAAATGGATTTGACCACAAAGGGGCTACTGCCCGGTTCGCCGAAATGGTCGGGGAAGGTTAGAAGGGTTAGCATTGCGTTTCTCCTGTGTGTTTCCCCACTGTTTACAGTACGCCACTGTCAATTCCTGTCAGTAGGATGTAACCTGCCCCCATGTCCCGTACCGATCGCCTGTTTCGTCTGCTGCAAGCCTTGCGCAATTTGCCCGCCCCCGTGACCGCCGCGCGGTTGGCCGGGGAAACCGGCGTGTCCGAGCGCACTATTTATCGTGACATCGAAACCCTGCGCGGGGTGGGGGCGATTATTGATGGCACAGCCGGGTTTGGCTATGTGCTGACCGAAGACGTCGCCCTGCCGCCGCTGTCCTTTTCCAACGAGGAAATCGAGGCATTGGTTCTGGGCCTGCGCGAGGTGGCGCAGATTGGCGACCCCGAGCTGGCGCAGGCCGCAGATACCGCCCTGACCAAGCTGCAAGCGCGTCTGCCCGAGGGTCAGGGGCACAGGTTGAAACACGCGGTTTTGTCCGCCAAACGGTTTGCCGAGATCCCCGCACCAACGGTTGACGTTCCGGCCTTGCGCCGTGCCTGTTGGGATGAACGGGAAGTCGAGTTTGCCTATTGCGATGCCAAGGGCTTGCAGACCCGACGGCGGGTGAAACCGCTGGGGATCACCTTTATGGATCGCTCGAACTGCCTGTTGGCCTATTGCCTGTTGCGGCAGGATTTCCGTGCTTTCCGGCTGGACCGGATGACCGGCTTGCAAGTCACGGATCAATCGTTTCGTCCACACCGTGTGCCGCTGTTACGTGATGCAAAACAGCATTTTGCCACGCATTAGAGCCTGTTTGGCCATGATATGCCCATTTGGATAATCACATCTTTTCGTAAGGTGATATTCAGGTTACATTTGCCGCAAATGCATAAAAAGAGCAGGTGTAAAAGTGCGTAAGATATTTATGGCCCTCGGGCTGATTGCGGGAACAGTTGCAGGGCCGGTTCTGGCAACGGGCACTCCGGTAGATGGTTCAACCAGACCGGTGGTGCGCCCAGCGGTTCCGTTAACACAGATACGTCCGGCGGCCCGCCCGCAAGAGGCCCCTTTGCCACAGATTCAGGTGGCGGCATCCAACGCCCGTTTCAAGCAGTGGATCAAAGCTTTTCGTGGCCGTGCATTGGCGCGCGGGATCAACGGCAACGTATTTGATCGCGCGTTTCGGGGTGTGAAATATGACCCTGCCATTATCGCCAAAGACCGGCACCAGTCGGAATTCACAAAACAGATCTGGGATTATCTGGACAGCGCTGCCTCCCCCGTGCGGGTCAAGAACGGGCAGGCGGCTCTGCGTAAATACCGCCGGACACTGGAACAGATCGAGGCGCGTTATGGCGTTGATAAAGAGGTTGTCGCAGCCATCTGGGGGGTCGAAAGCGCCTATGGGGCGCAGCGTGGCGATGTGGACATCATTCAGGCGCTGGCGACACTGGCCTTTGACGGGCGGCGCGGGAAATTCTTTGAGGCGCAGTTGATTGCGGCGTTGAAAATCATCCAGTCCGGCGATGTGCCCCCGCGCAAGATGAAAGGGTCATGGGCCGGTGCGATGGGTCATACGCAGTTCATTCCCACCAGCTATCTGGCCTATGCGCAGGATTTTAACGGCGACGGCAAGCGCGATATCTGGTCGGATGACCCGACCGACGCACTGGCTTCGACCGCATCTTATCTGGCGAAATTTGGCTGGCAAAAGGGACAGCCCTGGGGGGTGGAGGTGGTTCTGCCCAAAGGGTTCAATTTCGGGCTGGCGAACCGCAAGATATTGAAAACACCGTCGGAATGGGGTGCCTTGGGGGTTCGTGCCGCCAGCGGCAAGCCGGTGCCGAATTATGGCCGTGCCTCGATCCTGTTGCCTGCCGGATCAAGGGGGGCAGCGTTTATGATTTTCAACAACTTCGCGGTGATCGAGAAATACAACAAGGCCGACGCCTATGTGATCGGGGTTGGGCATCTGTCCGACCGTCTGGCTGGTGGCCCGCCAATCAAGGCCAGTTGGCCCCGTGGCTATGCGCCACTGTCTTTCCGGCAAAAAAAGGAAATGCAGCGCCGGTTGATCCGCAAAGGGTTTGATCTGGAGAAAGTGGACGGGATCATTGGACCGAACACGATCAATGCGATCAGGGCGTTTCAGCAATCGGTTGGGGTAACACCGGATGGCTATCCTTCGCAGGATTTGTTGAAGCTGCTGAAACGGCGGTAATTATCGGTAGGGCGGGGTTCACCCCGCCTTATGCCGGTTTCAGCTTGATCATCAGATAAACATTATTGGCCTTGAAATGCTCTGCTGTGCGGGTCTTTTCCATCAGGCGCTGGTGCAGGCGGAACCGTTTGCGTTTGCTCATCACGGTGGCTAGCGCGCGTTTGATGAACCAGCGGGTTTTGCGTTTTTTCTGGGCCAGTTCGGTATCGATCCGTGTGATGGCATGGCCAAAGACGTTGAACAGGGCCTGTTCCAGATCGACCGAAGGCGCAACCGAGGCGGTTATGTCCTCTTCCGACACAGTGGTTAGCGGCATGGCGG
>WGBJ01000481.1 GCA_015494385.1 Marinosulfonomonas sp. | reverse complement strand
GCCTTCATATCATCGGTGGCCTTGAACAACAGGTGTTCCAGAAAATGCGCCACGCCGGACACGCCAGGCGTTTCATCGGCAGCACCGGCCCGATACCAGACCATCTGCACAACCACGGGCGCGCGGTGATCTTCGATCACCACCACATCCATGCCGTTATCCAAAGTGAAATTGCTGATCTCTTGCGCCCAGAGCGGGCGGATCAATAATGTCAGGGCCACAAGGGCCAGACCGGGTATGCGCATTAGGGTCTCCGATGTAATTCGTGTCGGGCTAATCTATGCACCCTTGCGCCCATCGCAAGCCCCGCTAGCGGTTTTGTGAAGGTTAACCTATTGAAACAGCTTTGGATCAGGCGGGGCGGAAGGTGTGCGCACGCCAAGACGGCGGAAACGACGCAATTCGCGTTGCTGGTCCAGCGAAAGGTCGCGATAGGCCTTCAGGTAAACATTGATGTTGAACCAGCGCTCAAACACGCGCCCTTTGTGGTCGCGGCGGAATTCAAGATCTTCGGCCGCCAGTGTCTGGCGAATAGATCCGTTTACCCCGAATCGACGGGCATGATTCACCAGCCCCCCGTCGCCGCGCCCGATATTGTTTGGCCCGGTTGTGGCCACCCGCGCAGGGTTGCCGCCAAGGGCTGCCACGGCATCGGCCTTGGGCGTTGGATCGGTCAGGTTGGTGCCGCCCGGTGTTGGCGCAGGCAATTCGGCATCAAAATCAGGGGCTTCCAGCGGTTTTCCCGGGAGAATGGTAAATTCGTCCGGTCCCGTGGTGTTCGAGCGGATATGCATCAACTGCGGTTCTTTGTTCCGCCCGCCACAGGCAGACAGCGCCATAACAGCGATCAAAGCAATGGCGGTAAAACCACGGGCCTTTGGCATTGATGTCTCCTTCACCTCTTATAGCGCTGTTTAACCGATCCAATCGGCGGCGTCACCTAGTCTTCTTTTCTCCGGCGAAAAAGATCAACCCAAATGCGCCCGCAAACACCGCAATATCGGCGATATTGAACGAAAACGGGTTTTCAAAGCCGCAACAGGCCATATTCAGGAAATCCGCCACTGCACCATAAAGAATCCGGTCCAGCACATTGCCAAGCGCCCCGCCCAGCAGCAGACCGGCGGCGATATGGGCCAACCGTCCATGTTTTTCCCGCATCATCCAGACAATCACCCAAACACAAATCGCCAGCGCCAGTGCGATCAGAACCCAGCGACTGGTGTTCAGAAGGCCGAAATTGATGCCTTCATTCCACGCCATGCGAAAATTCAGGAAGGGGGGCAGGACGTCAATCTCGCCCCGCTCGCGCAGGTTCAGGACATGCACCACTAGGTATTTTGATGCCTGATCCAGCATAAACGTCCAGAAACCGGCCCAAAAGGTCAGCCGCATTATGTAATCCTTCCTAATGCCTGAAGTGGCGCATGCCGGTAAAGACCATGGCCAATCCGGCCTCGTCTGCTGCTTTGATCACCTCGTCATCGCGCATTGATCCGCCCGGCTGGATAACCGCTGTTGCGCCTGCTTCGGCTGCACTTAGCAACCCGTCGGCAAAGGGGAAAAACGCATCCGACGCCACGACCGATCCCACTGTCAGCGGCTGATCCAGCCCCAGAACCTCGGCCATGTCCTGTGCCTTGCGGGCAGCAATACGGGTGCTGTCAACGCGGCTCATCTGGCCCGCGCCAATACCGACAGTCGCGCCGTCTTTGACATAGATGATGGCATTGGATTTGACGTGTTTGGCCACCCGCCATGCAAACATCAGATCGGCCAGTTCGGCGTCTGTGGGCTTGCGTTTGGTCACGACTTTCAGGTCATTCATTGTGATATGGCCGTTGTCCTTGTCCTGCACCAGCATCCCGCCGGACACCTGCCGATAGGTCAGCGCTGCCGCGCGCGGATCAGGCAGCGCATCAACAGTCAGAAGGCGCAGGTTCTTTTTCTTGGCGAAGATCTCCATTGCATCGGCGTCGGCCCCCGGTGCGATGACAACTTCCGTGAAAATCTTGCTGATTTCCTCAGCCGTGGCGCCATCCAGCCGCTGGTTCAGCGCAATGATGCCGCCAAAGGGCGAAACATTATCGCAGTTGAACGCGGCGCGGTAGGCATCGACCATCGTCTTGCCACGGGCCACACCGCAAGGGTTGGCATGTTTGATAATGGCGCAGGCGGGGCCGTCCGCTGCATCGAATTCCGCCACCAGCTCAATCGCCGCATCGGTGTCGTTGATGTTGTTATAGGACAGCTCTTTGCCCTGATGCTGAACCGCGGTTGCCACACCGGGCCGGTTGCTGCCATCCAGATAGAACGACGCCGCCTGATGCGGGTTTTCGCCATAGCGCAGTTTCTGGGCAATGGTGCCGGCAAAGGCGCGGCGGCGCGGGGTGTCCAGACCAATGGCATCGGCCATCCATGTCGAAACAGCCGCGTCATAGGCCGCGGTGCGGGCATAGGCGATCTGGGCGCGGCGTTTGCGGAATTTCGGGCAGGTTGCCCCGTTATGCTTGCCCATGTCGCCCAACAGTTTGTCGTAATCCTCGACATCGACAATGGTGGTGACAAAGGCGTGGTTCTTGGCCGCCGCGCGGATCATTGCGGGGCCGCCGATGTCGATGTTTTCGATGCAGGTGTCATAATCGGCACCCTTGGCGACGGTTTCCTCGAACGGATACAGATTAACCACCAGCAGGTCGATCCCGGCAATGCCGTGCTCCTTCATCGCCGCCAGATGGTCGTCGTTGTCACGCAGGGCCAGCAGGCCACCATGCACATTCGGGTGCAGAGTTTTCACCCGCCCGTCCATCATTTCGGGGAATCCTGTTACATCGGCCACATCCGTCACCGTCAGGCCCGCATCGCGCAGCGCCTTGGCCGAACCGCCGGTGGATAATAATTCGACCCCGAAGCCGGCAAGCGCGCGACCCAGTTCAATTAGGCCGGTTTTGTCGGATACGGACAAAAGGGCGCGGCGGATTGGCAGGTTGTTGGTCATTCAGTTTCCCCATTCGGTGCTGTTTACAGAATATCAATGTCATCGCGCGCCAGATCGCGCAGGCTGTCGGGTGTGTCCTGGGCCTTGGCCAGAGTCCAGTGCACGCGGCTCTCGTAACCGATTGCGCGGGAAGTTAAAACAATCTGTTTTGCCGCGCGGGGTTTCAGCCGGTTCTTTTCCATGTAAATGCTGTTATCCAGCGATAATTGTGCCGTGCCGTCATGGCGGAAAACCCAGACTTCGCCACTTTTCAGAGCCAGCGACACAGCAGCCCCGCTCAAATCCAGCGAGGCATCCACATCTGGATGCAGATGGAACCGGATGGCAAAGGGGATGCCTTGCAGCTTCACGGCATTCAGCGCGGCATCGAACCTGCGTTTGTCGGCCTTCGAGGGCGCCAGCAACGCATCCTCGCCATTCAGTGTGCGCCCATCTGCGGACAGCTCCAGCCGGCGCCCCTGTATCAAACCATGGCTGGCCTGATAGCCGTCATGGCCGGCCTCAAGACTGATCAGGTTGCTGTTGCTCGTCAGCTTTGATTCAACTTCCTTCGGGGTGCGCACCAGCACTTCCT
>WGBJ01000480.1 GCA_015494385.1 Marinosulfonomonas sp. | reverse complement strand
TGACCCGTGCCAATTCCGCTTGCGGAACCACTGACGGATATATGCCCGGATTTGGCAATGATTTCGAAACCGAAGCCTTGCCCGGCGCCTTGCCCCAAGGGATGAACAGCCCGCAGAAATGCGAATATGGGCTGTATGCCGAACAACTGTCTGGCACGGCGTTTACTGCACCGCGCGGGCAGAACGAGCGCACATGGTGTTACCGCATCCGACCCTCGGTGCGGCATGTATCGCGCTTTGCGCGGATTGAAATGCCCTATTGGAAATCCGCACCGAACATCAATCCTGACACCCTGTCGCTGGGCCAATACCGTTGGGATCCGGTGCCGCATGGGGATGAAAAACTGAGTTTTGTCACCGGTATGCGCACGATGACCACGGCGGGGGATGTGAATACGCAGGTGGGCATGGCCAGCCATATCTATCTGATCACGGAATCGATGCAGGATGAATATTTCTACTCGGCCGACAGCGAATTGCTGGTGGTTCCGCAAGAGGGGCGGCTGCGGTTTTGCACCGAACTGGGCATCATTGATCTGGAGCCAAAGGAAATCGCCATTCTGCCGCGCGGCATGGTGTTTCGAGTCGAACTGATCGAAGGCCCCGCCCGCGGGTTTGTTTGCGAGAATTACGGCCAGAAATTCGATCTGCCCTCGCGCGGACCAATCGGCGCCAACTGCCTTGCCAACCCGCGCGATTTCAAAACGCCCGTCGCGGCGTTCGAGGATCGCGAGGCGAAAAGCCGTGTGATCATTAAATGGGGTGGGCAATTCCACGAAACCTTCATTGATCACTCGCCGCTGGATGTGGTCGCGTGGCACGGCAACTATGCCGCCTGTAAATACGACCTGCGCACCTTTTCCCCTGTTGGCGCGATCCTGTTTGACCACCCCGACCCGTCGATTTTTACCGTTCTGACTGCCCCGTCCGGCACGCCGGGCACCGCGAATATCGACTTTGTGCTGTTTCGCGAACGCTGGATGGTGGCGGAAAACACCTTCCGCCCGCCGTGGTATCACAAGAACATCATGTCCGAACTGATGGGCAATATTTATGGCATCTATGACGCCAAGCCCGAAGGGTTCGTCCCCGGCGGCATGAGCCTGCACAACATGATGATCCCGCATGGCCCCGATCGCGACGCCTTCGAGGGGGCCAGCAACGCCGATCTGAAACCCGAGTTTCTGGACAACACCATGTCGTTCATGTTCGAGACCCGCTTCCCGCAGCACCTGACCGATTTCGCCGCCTACGAGGCGCCGGTTCAGGATGATTATGTGGAATGCTGGGCCGATCTGGAGAAGAAATTCGATGGCACCAAGGGGGTGAAATGAGGCTCTATTCCTACTGGAGATCAACCGCCGCCTACCGTGTTCGCATTGCGCTGAACATGAAGGGGCTGGATTATGAGGTCGTGCCTGTGCATCTGCTGGAAGATGGCGGTCAGCAACATGCGCCCGACTATGTGGCGTTAAATCCGTCGCATCTGGTGCCGACCTTGGTGCTGGATGACGGCACCCCCCTGACCCAGTCACTGGCGATTTGCGAGTATCTGGACATCACCAACCCCGAACCACCCTTGCTACCCTCTGATCCGATTGAACGCGCACATGTCAAAGCGGCGGCGCTGGTTCTTGCCGCTGATGTCCATCCCGTTAATAACCTGCGTGTGGTGCAACACCTCGAGGCCCGTTTCGGGGCCAGTCGCGAGGACAGCGCCGAATGGATGCGCCACTGGACCGGCAAGGGATTTAATGCGCTGCAACAAATGGTGCGCGATGATACGCCCTTTGCCTTTGGCGATGCGCCGGGATTTGCTGACATTTGCCTTGTGGCGCAGTATTATAACGCACGGCGCTGGGATCTGGATCTGACCCCTTACGCCCGCCTGACCGAGATCGAACAAAACTGTCTGGCCCTGCCCGCATTCGATGCGGCACGGCCCGAAAACCAACCTGACGCACAGTCCTGAGGAACCATAATGTCCAACCTGCTTAAATCATGGATCACATCGGCCAATACCGCCGACACCGATTTCCCGCTGAACAACCTGCCTTATGGCGTGTTTTCCATTGGCGAAGGGGACGCCCATTGCGGCGTGGCCATTGGCGATATGATTCTGGACCTCACCGCCGCCGAGGAAGCGGGGGTATTTACACCCGCAGATGTGCCCGTGTTCGACGTACCGTTCTGGAACGACTTTATGGATCTGGGTGCCGAGGCATGGGCCGCCTTTCGTGCGGACCTGACAGCGGCTTTGGCTGAAGGATCGGCGAAACAAGCAGCGTTAGAGCCACATTTGGTGGCACAATCCGATGCCACCCTGCATATGCCCATTGCCGTGTCCGAATACACCGATTTCTATGCCGGTATGCAGCACGCCAAGAATATGGGGTCGATCCTGCGTGGCTCGCCCGACCTGCCGGCCAATTGGCTGCACATCCCGATCGGTTATAACGGTCGCGCCTCGACCGTGGTGGTGTCGGGCACTGATATTCACCGCCCGCTGGGCCAGACCAAAGCTCCGGACGCCGAGATGCCTTCGTTTGGTCCGTGTAAACGGCTGGACATCGAACTGGAGATGGGCGCGATTGTCGGCACCGGTTCCACCATGGGCCAACCGATTACCGTGGATCAGGCCGACGCGATGATTTTCGGCTATGTGCTGCTGAACGACTGGTCCGCGCGCGATATTCAGGGTTGGGAATACCAGCCGCTTGGCCCGTTTCAGGGCAAGGCATTCGGCACCACCATCAGCCCGTGGATCGTAACCGCCGCCGCACTAGAGGATTTTCGCACCGCCACACCGCCGCGCGAAAAGGAACTGCTGCCCTATCTGGCCGAAAACAAACCCGGCCTGTATGACATCAATCTGGAAGTCACCATGCAGCCTGCAGGTGCTGCCAAAGCCACCACCATCACCCGCACCAATTACAGCCGGATGTATTATTCCGCCGCACAGCAACTGTGCCACCACGCGGTTTGTGGTTGTCAAATGAACGCAGGTGATCTGTTGGGGTCCGGCACCATATCCGGCCCGACCAAGGGTGAATTCGGCTCGTTGCTGGAACTCAGCTGGGCGGGACGCGAGCCGTTCACGCTGGATACCGGCGAAACCCGCAGCTTTATCGAAGATGGCGATACCCTGACCCTGAAGGGTCATGCGCAGGGGGATGGATACCGGATCGGCTTTGGTGAATGTCGCGGGACAATCCTGCCCGCCGTGAAAAACCCGTTCGAATAGTGCGGGTCAGAGCCACATATCCGGCCCTAAAGCGCCGCCTGCCAATCGCGGATGATATCCAGAGGATACAGCAGCATGATGATGTTCAGCGCCAGACCATCGCGGATCAACGCGGTGGTCAGCACCTCGAACCCGATCACAATTGCCACGCTGGCCCAGATCGGCAGCCGCCGTGCCAGCCAGAAGCCGACCAGCATCGCGAAA
The DNA here is from genome assembly GCA_015494385.1 of Marinosulfonomonas sp. Classification (GTDB taxonomy): domain Bacteria; phylum Pseudomonadota; class Alphaproteobacteria; order Rhodobacterales; family Rhodobacteraceae; genus Profundibacter. The sequence goes on along the minus strand of WGBJ01000480.1, from coordinate 3,351 downwards.
ATGTCGGCCATCGAATTGACCACGCTGTCGCCGTAATAATCCAGCGAAATGGTGACCTCGCGATAACGCTCAATCACCGCATTGGTGTTTTCCATAATTTCCCACGCAGCCTCGACAATCGTGGCGATCACCAACCGCCAGCCGACATCCAGCCGCCGCGCAACCAGCCAAAGGATAGCGTAGAAAAGAATCCCGTGTATCAGGTGGCTGGGGCTGTACCAGTCAAACAGATGCTGCGACCCTTCCGAGGTATTCAATTCGAAATACCACAGTTTGACCGTGCCGCATTTACAGATCAGCACACGGCCCATCGAATAAAGAATGCCAGCGGTTGCAAGGATAATGGCGAAAACAAGCCAATACGGAAAATTACGTCTGTTAATACTCATACAAGCACAGAATCACAGCAGCACACCGCTGTCTAGGTAAAACCAGGAGAAAGACCACATGGCCAAAGCATTCGCATCGCAAGGCGACATGACCGAGAAAAAGACCAGCTTTGTTGAAATCGGCGACGGGTTGTGGGCATTCACAGCCGAGGGCGACCCGAATTCCGGCGTGATCATCGGTGACGAAAGCGTCATGGTGATCGAAGCACAAGCCACCCCGCGACTGGCCGAAAAGGTGATCGCGGAAATCCGCAAGGTGACGGACAAGCCGATTTCCCATCTGGTTCTGACGCATTATCACGCGGTTCGGGTGCTGGGCGCATCGGCTTATGGCGCACCGGAAATCATCATGTCGGACGCGGCACGCGGCATGGTAGTTGAACGCGGCCAAGAGGATTGGGACAGTGAATTCCAACGCTTCCCCCGCCTGTTCGAGGGTCACGAGAGCATCCCCGGCCTGACATGGCCCACTACCACCTTTTCCGATTCCATGACCGTCTATCTGGGCAACCGCCGCGTTGACATCATGCATCTGGGTCGCGCCCACACGGCTGGCGACGCCGTGGTCTGGGTGCCCGATGCCGAGGTGATGTTCACCGGCGATATCGTCGAATACCATTCCGCCTGTTATTGCGGTGACGGTCATTTCGCCGACTGGGGCGAGACGCTGGAAAACATTGCCAGCTTTGATCCGGTCAGCATTGCACCGGGTCGCGGGGATGCCCTGATCGGGCGGGCCAAGGTGGCCGCAGCGTTGGAAAGCACACTGGATTTTGTCGAAAGCACCTACCGCCCCGCCGCCCGTGTCGCCGCCCGTGGTGGCAGCCTGAAAGAAGCATGGGATGCCGTTCGGGAAGAATGTGATCCCAAGTTCAGTGACTATGCGATTTACGAGCATTGCCTGCCCTTCAACGTCGCCCGCGCCTATGACGAAGCCCGCGGCATCGACACACCTCGCATCTGGACCGCACAACGTGATATAGAGATGTGGGAAGCGTTGCAGGGATAAGGATCAGACCATGACCAAAATCTTTGAAACCCCGATGTATCCTTACAAACGATCCAGGGATCAGGATAAAACCAAACCCGCCCGCCACCCTGTTGTGGTGATCGGGGCCGGCCCGATCGGGCTGGGCGTGGCGATTGATCTGGCGCAGCAGGACGTGCCGGTGGTGGTTCTGGATGACAACGACAAGGTGTCGTTTGGCAGTCGCGCCATATGTTTCGCCAAGCGCCCGCTGGAAATTCTGGACCGTCTGGGCTGTGGCGAGCTGATGGTGGACAAGGGCGTGGTCTGGGACACCGGCAAGGTGTTCTTTGATACCCGCGAGGTTTACAAATTCAACCTGCTGGACGAGGCAGGCCACAAAAACCCCGCCTTTATCAATCTGCAACAGTATTATTTTGAAGAATACATGGTGAACCGCGTCCGCGAATTGCAGGCCGAAGGCAAGCCGATCGAATTGCGTGGCAAAAACCGGGTCGAGGCGATTGGCACCCATGACGATCATGTCACAATCGAGGTGGAAACGCCGGATGGATCATACCTGCTGGAAGCGGATTGGTTGATTGCTTGTGACGGCGCCAATTCCCCCACCCGCCGGATGCTGGGGCTGGATTTCGTGGGGCGTGTGTTCGAGGATAACTTCCTGATTGCCGATGTGATCATGGAGGCCGATTTCCCGACCGAACGCTGGTTCTGGTTTGATCCGCCGTTCAACCGTGGCCAGTCGGCCTTGCTGCACAAACAGCCCGATAATGTCTGGCGGATTGATTTGCAGCTGGGCTGGGACATTGACCGCGAGAAGGAAATGAAGCCGGAAAACGTAATCCCGCGCCTGCATGCGATGCTGGGCGAGGATGCGAAGTTCGAGCTGGAGTGGGTCTCGATCTATACCTTCCAGTGCCGCCGGATGGAGGCATTCCGCCATGGCCGTGTGCTGTTTGCCGGTGACGCCGCGCATCAGGTTTCGCCGTTCGGCGCGCGCGGGGCGAACTCGGGCCTGCAGGATACCGACAATCTGGCCTGGAAGCTGAAGCTGGTGCTGGAGGGCAAGGCGCCTGATGCGCTGCTGGATACCTATAGTGACGAGCGGGTCTACGGGGCGGATGAGAATATCCTGAATTCCAGCCGTTCGACCGATTTTATCACGCCGAAATCCGAGATCAGCCGCGTGTTTAGAAATGCGGTTCTGGACCTGTCCGAACATTATGAATTCGCCCGCCCGCTGGTGAATTCTGGCCGCCTGTCTGTGCCCTGCACCTATGATGGCTCGGTTCTGAACGGACCGGATGACGAAACGCTGCCGGTGGCCCTGCGCCCCGGCTCACCTGCCGTTGATGCACCGCTGAAACAGGGCTGGTTGCTGGACAGGCTGGGTGACAGGTTCCAGTTGCTGGTGATTGGGGGCAAGGTGGATGATACGCTTGATTTGGGCGGAATAGAGACTGAAATTATCCACCTGTCCCCCGACGAAAGCCCCGAATTTGCCGCCCGTTATCTGGGGGACGCGAAATCTGCTGTTTATCTGATGCGCCCCGATCAACATGTTGCGGCCCGCTGGCAAAGCTATGACAAAGCGGCCGTTCTGGACGCCTTGAAAACCGCCACTATGCAGGGAGGCAAGTAAATGACCGATCTGATCACCACCCCGAATATCAAAGGTGCCGATGATTTCTATGCCGATCTGCTGGCCCTGCACGAAGGTCACAGCAAAGAGGAATCCGATGCGATCAATGCCCGTCTGATCCTGCTGCTGGCCAACCACATTGGCGACCGCAAGGTGCTGGAACAGGCGATGAAGGCCGCGAAGGGGTAGCTGTTTTCTTGCAAAGAAAACAGGACGAAATCTTTGCAAGATTTCGGGCGCGCCGCTTGCCCGTTGCGGTATGGCGTGCCACTCTGGCGAAATGGTAACGATCAAATCCTTTGACCCGCTGTCGCCTGCCGAAGAAAAGCTGC
>WGBJ01000479.1 GCA_015494385.1 Marinosulfonomonas sp. | reverse complement strand
CAGAAGCTTCTTCAGCTGCAAGGCGCGCTTTGTCGGCAGCCCCTTTGGCCGAAACATCGCGGTCAACGAATTCGATGATCGCCATCGGCGCCATATCACCATAACGGTAGCCGGCCTTCAGCACGCGCACATAACCGCCGTTGCGGTCTTTGTAGCGGGGGCCAAGCACGTCAAACAGTTTGGCAACATACTGATCTTCTTTCAGGCGGCTTGCAGCCTGACGGCGGGCGTGCAGGTCGCCGCGCTTGCCCAGTGTGATCAGCTTTTCCACGATGCGGCGCAGCTCTTTGGCTTTGGGCAGGGTGGTTTTGATTTGTTCGTGTTCAATCAGCGAACCCGCCATATTGGCAAACAATGCCTTACGGTGTTCGTGAGTACGGTTCAGGCGGCGGTAGCCTCTCGCGTGGCGCATCTTTTCAGTCCTTCTACAGGTTTATACTTTGTCTGGCCTCCCATGCGTGTGGGCGGCTCTCCTTGGGGCGGTATTGCCCGGTTTTCCCCGCAAGCTGCGGGCATTGACGAAGTCATCCCGCGCTCGATACGGGATAACTTCTTTGATTTAAGCCACCGTTATGGCAGCAGACCCCGCATCGGGTGCGGGGTCGAAGACCCGTTAAAACTGGTCTTCGAATTTCTTCGCCAGATCTTCGATGTTCTCTGGTGGCCAGTCTTCGACGTCCATACCCAGATGCAGACCCATGCCCGACAGCACTTCTTTGATCTCGTTCAAAGATTTGCGGCCAAAGTTCGGGGTGCGCAGCATTTCTGCTTCGGTTTTCTGGATCAGATCGCCGATGTAAACGATGTTGTCGTTCTTCAGGCAGTTTGCCGAACGGACCGACAGTTCCAACTCGTCCACTTTCTTCAACAGCAGCGGGTTGAATTCCAGACCGTCGTCTTCTTCCTGACGGCTGGCGGCTTCCGGTTCGTCGAAGTTCACGAAAATCGACAGCTGGTCCTGAAGGATACGCGCGGCAAAAGCCACGGCATCTTCGGGTGTGATCGAGCCGTCCGTTTCCAGTTTCAACGTCAGTTTGTCATAGTCCAGAACCTGACCTTCGCGGGTCGGCTGAACGTCATAGGCAACCTTTTTAACCGGCGAATAGATCGCATCGATCGGCAGCAGGCCGATGGGCGCGTCTTCGGGACGGTTTTTATCGGCAGCGACATAGCCTTTGCCGGTGTTGACGGTCAGTTCCATGAACAGATCGGCGCCATCGTCTAGCTGACAGATAACGTGGTCCTTGTTCAGGATTTCAATGCCAGCGCTTTCCGAGATGTCACCAGCGGTGACAACCATCGGGCCTTTGGCCGAAATCGACAGGCGCTTGGGCCCTTCGACTTCCATCGACAGGGCAACGCCTTTCAGGTTCAACACGATGTCGGTGACGTCTTCACGCACACCTGCAACGGTCGAAAATTCGTGCAATACATTGTCAATCTGGACGCTGGTGATAGCCGCGCCTTGCAGGCTCGACATCAGCACGCGACGCAGCGCGTTGCCCATCGTCAGACCAAAGCCGCGTTCCAGCGGTTCGGCTACAACCGTGGCCTGCGTTGCAGGGTTCGCGCCCGGTGTTACCACCAATTGCGTCGGTTTAATCAGTTCTTGCCAGTTTTTGTGGATCATGTGTGTCGCCTCCATTCAAGTTTTCGGATCATGTCCCAAGTCCGAAAACGCCCGAGGTAAAAATGACGAACCCGGACCACCGAAAACCGGTGGCCCGAGCGTAGAAATAATAACTAAACGCGGCGGCGCTTAGGAGGCCGACAGCCGTTGTGGGCAATCGGGGTTACATCACGGATCGAAGTGATGTTCAGACCCAGTGCAGCCAAAGCGCGAAGTGCCGATTCACGACCCGAACCGGGACCCTGAACTTCGACTTCCAGCGTCTTAACGCCGTGTTCCTGTGCTTTTTTGCCAGCATCTTCGGCAGCCATCTGTGCGGCGTAAGGTGTCGATTTGCGCGACCCTTTGAACCCCATTGTGCCAGCCGAGGACCATGCAATCGCATTGCCCTGAACGTCCGAGATCAGGATCTTGGTGTTGTTGAACGACGAGTTAACGTGTGCAACGCCGGATGCAATGTTCTTGCGCTCTTTGCGCTTCGTGCGTGTTTTATCGCGTGCCATTGATCAAACCCTCCTATTTCTTCTTACCGGCAATGGCCTTTGCAGGGCCTTTGCGAGTACGAGCGTTGGTGTGGGTACGCTGACCGCGTACAGGAAGGTTGCGACGATGACGCAGGCCGCGGTAGCAGCCAAGGTCCATCAGACGCTTGATGTTCATTTGAACTTCGCGACGCAGGTCACCTTCAACAGTCAGGTTGGCGTCGATGTATTCGCGGATGGCCAGAACCTCGGCATCCGACAGCTCGTTAACGCGACGGGTTTCGTCGATTTTAACGGCTTCACAGATGGCCTTGGCGGTCGTGTTACCAATTCCGGTGATATAAGTCAGGGCGATCGGGACCCGTTTATGGGTCGGGATATTTACGCCGGCAATACGTGCCACGTGTCGTTTTCCTTTTTCGTTGCGGCTCCGTAATCCCAGAGCCTTTTTTCACAACCAAAGCCCGAAGGGATTAACCTTGCGGGCTGACGCTGAATTCAGTTTTATGCAAAGCGGACCGTCGCCCGGTTAAGCATGTTGATTCTCTTGCGAGATGTCGTGATCTATGGCGTTTTTAGCGGTGCGTCAAGAGATGTTACGACTTATCCCAACGCCTTGGCGATAGATGCCGCCACTTCGTCGATTTCACCCAGCCCGTTTACCGACCGCAACTTGCCTTTGGCATAGTAGTATCCGATCAGCGGAGATGTCTTTTTGTAGTATTCCATCAGCCGTGTGCGCAAGGCTTCCTCGTTGTCATCGGCGCGGCGTTTCATGTCGCTTTTGCCACAAACATCGCAAACACCGTCAACCTTGGGGCGCTTGGTTTCGTCGTGGTAAACCTCGCCGCAGTTGCCGCATGTGAAACGGCCCGTGATCCGGCGCACCAGTGCGTCGTCATCCACCCGCATTTCAATCACGGCATCCAGTGTCTTGCCGTATTTTTCCAGCAAGTCCCCCAGCGCATCGGCCTGTGCCAATGTGCGCGGGAAGCCGTCAAAAATGAAGCCGCCGCCGTTGTCACCCTTCAGCTTTTCCTCGATCAGGCCGATCACGATTTCATCGGTAACCAACTCGCCTGCTGCCATAACCTTGGCAACACGTTCGCCCATTTCGGTACCGCTGTCCTTGGCTTCGCGCAGCATGTCACCAGTGGACAGTTGGATCATGCCGCGTTCTTCTACCAGACGTCGTGCTTGTGTGCCTTTGCCGGCACCCGGTGGCCCTAAGAGGATGATATTCATTTTCTACCCGAGGATCTTTTGCGGCGCTTTTTGCCACGCAGTTGAGATTTTTCGATCAGGCCTTCGTACTGATGGGCCAACATATGCGACTGCACCTGCTGGATTGTGTCCATCGTTACCGAAACCACAATCAGAACCGATGTCCCGCCAAAGTAAAACGGAATGGAAAACTGGCTGCGCAGGATTTCAGGCAATAGCGCAACCGCCGCCAGATAAGCCGAACCAAGAACCAGCAGGCGGGTGACCACATAATTCAGATACTCGGCTGTCTTTTTGCCCGGACGGATACCGGGGATAAAGCCGTTCTGGTTTTTCAGGTTGTCGGCAACATCGTCCACTTTGAACGCCACGTTGTAGGTATAGAAGAACGTGAAGAAAACGATCATGGCCGTAAAGAACAACAGATACAGCGGCTGGCCGGGGCCAAAGTAGGCCAGAATGGTCGACATCAACGGGCCGGTTTGCTGGCCCGAAAATGTTGCAATCGTTGTTGGCAACAGCAGCAGCGAGGATGCGAAAATCGCGGGGATCACGCCGGCGGGGTTTACCTTGACGGGCAGGTGCGAGTTGCTGCCGTCATAAACCTTCATGCCAACCTGACGCCGCGGATACTGGATATGGATCTTGCGCAAGGCGCGCTCCATGAACACCACAAAGGCAATCACCGCGACCACCATCACAATCACCGCAACAATCACGCCGGGGCTAATTGTGCCCGAACGGCCCTGCGCCAGAAACTGTGCAAGGGCTGCCGGGATTTCGGCAACAATACCGACAAAGATGATCAGCGAAATACCGTTGCCGATACCGCGTGCGGTGATCTGTTCACCCAGCCACATCAGGAACATGGTGCCACCAACCAGCGTAATCACGGTTGCGGCTTCGAAATACAGACCCGGGTTTGTCACCAGATCACCGGCTTCCAGCGATTTCGCCAGACCATAGGCCTGGAATGTCGCCAGCAACACAGTGCCGTAACGGGTGTATTGGTTAATCTTCTTGCGGCCCTGTTCGCCTTCTTTCTTCAACTGTTCCAGCGGCGGCCACATGGCCGACAACAGCTGAACAATGATCGAAGCCGAAATGTAGGGCATGATCCCGAGGGCAAAGATACCCATCCGGCCAAGCGCACCACCCGTGAACATCTGCAAGATGCCCCCAAGGCCGGCGGCGGCCCCGTCCATGAATTCCCGCAGTGCGGCGCCGTCAATCCCGGGGACGGGAATAAAGGTGCCAAGACGGTAAACCATCAGCAATCCGATGGTGAATAGGATACGGCTGCGTAGCTCGCCCGCCTTACCGAAGGCGCTCCAGCTCATGTTCGCTGCCATTTGCTCTGCTGCAGATGCCATTTAGGGCCTCGTTGTTAATGAAAGCGCCGCCAAACCGTTCTCCGGTTGGCGGCGCTTGGAAAACTTAATTCTATGTAAGCAGACACAGGCCTGCTCACAAGGCTTATTCTGCTGCCGCTGCCGTAGATTTGACCGTCAGCTTGCCGCCAGCCTTTTCAACCGCCTCGATTGCAGCCTTGGATGCGCCGGTTACTTCCAGATTTACCTTGGAAGTGATCTCGCCTTTGGCAAGGATACGCACACCGTCCAGAATGCGGCGCACAACGCCGGCTTCCAGCAGGGCTTCTTCTGTGATCGCCTTTTTGGCGTCCAGTTTCTTGGCGTCGATGAATTTCTGCAGGATGTTCAGGTTCACAACGGCATAGCTTTTGCGGTTACGGCTGTTGAAGCCACGCTTTGGCAGACGTTGGTAGAGGGGCATTTGGCCACCCTCGAAACCCTTGATCGCAACACCTGAACGGGATTTCTGACCTTTGATACCACGGCCACCTGTTTTACCAGTGCCCGAACCGGGACCACGGCCGATACGCTTGCGGGGTTTTGTTGCGCCGGGATTGTCGCGCAGTTCATTCAGTTTCATATCGCTCTCTCCTTGCCGGATATGGTCACGAGCGAAAGGACCAACCACGGCTTAAATGTTGAATTTCGTAACGAAAGGACTCGCCACTGGGCGCGTATAGACCCAAGCGGCGGCAGGATCAAGCCAAACCTACTGTGCCTCGCGTGCGGCCATTGCAGCCAGCGTGTCTTTCTCGCGTTCAACCGCTGCCATCACGATTTTCGCGGTTTTGGGCGGCAGATCCAGCGCCAAAGCGGCCTGATGCCCGTGGCTGGACATTTTGCGCAGGGTTTTGCCAACAATGTCGATCAGTTTGTCGTCATCATAATGCGGGAACTTTTCGACGAATTCGTCCCAGTAGTAGGCCAGAAACACCACATCCACGACATTTTCCAACGCCTGCGAATCTGCCTCGCGTTTCAGCCGCTCTTTGCGCAGGTAAGACCCGACCAGCGCGATATCCTCGTCGCTATAGCCGTTTTCACGCATAATATCGCCCACCAGATCGGCATGCAGCTGGCGCATCTCCAGACGCCATTTCTGATAGCCCTCGCGATTGCGCGGATAGGTATCGCGCGGAATTTGCCAGCGGCGGATATGCTGGGCGCGGGCGGCGATGCGCAACAGCTCGGACGCATCGGGGTACATCCGCTCCAGCGTTTCGGTCATCCGCTCGGCATAGATTGTTTCATAGGGGTATTCGATGCCATCGACCACGATCTTGCGCGGGTCTTCGGCGTTTACGGCATCAATGGCGGCGATCACGGCGTTGAATTGATCAGTGGGTGTAAAGGGCATTTCGGTTTCTCCTGATTCTGCGCGGATGGGCAGTATAGCCAATCAACAGTCGCAAGAAACAGTTGGCAGGGCAAAAAAGAAAAACGCCCGGGGCAAATTCCGGGCGTTTATCGGGTTTCGTCCGGAATGATCCGGCAAGTCACGGGAGAACTGGGTCAGTCCAGCGCATCGATCATTTTTGACAGATGGGCGACGCGTTCGTTGAATTCGGTATTCAGCTCGGCCAGCTCATTCTGAAGCGATTCTTTTGTTGCTTTCATCCGCTTCTTGTCCGCCAAAAGCGAATCCAGCTCGGCGGTGGCGCGCGCCAGTATCGGGGAAATTTCGTAACGGATCGCCTGCTCACCGTGCAATTCATTCCCCGGCATGGGTTTGCTCATGCGCTTGAACTCATACCGGCGGCGTTTGGGCAGGAATGAATTTTTCGGGCGGCGATAGTTGATTTTCAGGACATCCATGTCGTCGGCGGTATGAACAACCGAATAGTCGGTTATCTGGTCCGGATTCATTACGCCCATTTCAGTCAGGTTAGGTGTTTTCGTTTTCATTTTCGCGCCCTGTAAAATTATTCTCGTTAATCGGCTTGGCCAAACAGTAACCCGTTTTGCCCGCGAAACAACCGGAAATTGGCGAAAACCCGTTCCAACCCGTTTCCCAAACGAAAAAACGCCCCGGGTTTCCCCAAGGCGTTTTCTTTTTCTTGCTCTCAAAGATCGGGCGTTAGCCGCGCTCTTCGATGATCTCGACCAGATGCGGGATCTTGGCGACCATACCGCGGATAGCTGGAGTATCGTTCAGCTCGCGGGTTTTGTGCATCTTGTTCAGGCCCAGGCCAATCAGCGTCTGGCGCTGTTTTTCAGGGCGGCGAATCGGAGAACCGATTTGCTTTACAACGATTGTTTTAGCCATCTGTCCGCTCCTTATGCTTCTGCCGGTGCGTCAGCCGCAGGGGCTTCGGCAGGTTTACCAAGGATATCGGCAACCTTTTTACCACGACGCTGGGCCACATTGCGGGGGCTGGATTCTTTTTTCAGCCCGTCGATGGTGGCGCGGATCATGTTGTAAGGGTTTTGCGAACCAAGCGACTTGGCCACAACGTCCTTAACACCCAACATTTCAAACACGGCACGCATCGGACCACCGGCAATAATACCGGTCCCTTCAGGTGCTGTGCGCATCACAACCTTGCCAGCGCCGTGACGGCCCTGCATGTCGTGGTGCAATGTGCGGCCTTCGCGCAGCGGCACACGGATCAGCTGACGCTTGGCAGCTTCCGTTGCCTTGCGGATCGCTTCGGGTACTTCTTTGGCTTTACCTTTGCCAAAGCCGACGCGGCCCTTCTGGTCACCGACAACCACAAGTGCGGCAAAGCCAAAACGCTTACCACCCTTTACGGTTTTGGAAACCCGGTTGATCGCAACAAGACGATCGGCGAATTCCGGATTTTCATCGCGATCGCGACGATTACCCCGATTGTTATCTCTAGCCATCTGATCGTCTCCTAAAACTTGAGGCCGCCTTCACGGGCAGCATCGGCCAAAGCCTTTACCTTCCCATGAAAGAGGAAGCCGCCGCGGTCGAAGTAACACTCGGTCACTTTGGCTTTTTTCGCACGTTCTGCAATCGCAGCGCCAACTTTGGCGGCTGCTTCGACGTTGTTCTTGCCAACCACGCCCAGATCTTTTTCCATAGTGGAAGCAGATGCCAGTGTGACGCCATTTACATCGTCGATCAGCTGAACGCTGATGTTTTTGTTGCTGCGGTGAACCGAAAGGCGCGGACGCCCCGCTGCGGTCTTGCGCAGTTTGTTCCGAACGCGCAGGCGGCGTTTCAGAAACAGGTCTCTTTTGCTGTTTGCCATACCTTTGGTCCTTACTTCTTCTTACCTTCCTTACGGAAGATATATTCATCTTTATACTTGATGCCTTTGCCCTTGTAGGGCTCGGGTTTACGCCAAGCGCGAATTTCGGCAGCAACCTGACCAACACGTTGCGGGTTGATACCCTCAACAATGATCTCGGTCTGCTTTGGAACCGTCACCGTCACATCGCTGGGAACAGCAAAGTCAACGTCATGCGACAGACCCAGTGTCAGCTTCAGGGTGTTGCCCTGCAACTGCGCACGATAACCGATACCGTTCAGTTCCAGCTCTTTCTTGAAGCCGGTCGTGACGCCGGTCACCATATTGGCGACCATTGTGCGGCTCATGCCCCACTGCTGGCGTGCCCGTTTGGACGAACCACGAGGGGTCACAGTTACGGTTTCGCCATCGATTGTGATGGTTACGTCGTCGGTTGCCGTAAAGGTCAGAGTGCCTTTCGGACCCTTCACTTCGATGGTCTGCCCTGACAGGGATGCGCTAACACCGCTTGGCAGGTCGACCGGTTTTTTACCAATTCTCGACATATCAGTCCCCCTAGAATACGGTGCAGAGCACTTCGCCGCCAACATTGGCATTGCGTGCAGCAGCATCCGACATCACACCCTTGGGTGTGGAGACAATCGAAACCCCAAGGCCCTGACGGACCTGCGGGATTTCCTTAACGCCCATGTAAACGCGACGACCGGGTGTTGAAACCCGCTTCAATTCGCGAATGACAGGGGTGCCATCGAAATATTTCAGGCTGATTTCAATCGCCGGATGGCCGTCGGCCCCGGTGATTGCTTCGTAGCCACGGATGTAGCCTTCGTCAGCCAACACATCCAGAACCCAGGCACGAAGCTTGGAAGCAGGAGTGACAACAGTGGATTTACCGCGCATCTGGGCGTTCCGAATACGGGTAAGCATATCGCCGATAGGATCATTCATATCGTCTCTCCCTTACCAGCTCGATTTAACCATGCCGGGGATCTGGCCATTACTGCCAAGTTCCCGCAACGCGATCCGCGATACCTTCAGCTTACGATAGTAAGCGTGGGGACGACCCGTCAGCTGACAGCGGTTGTGCAACCGTGTCGCCGAGGAATCACGCGGCAGTTTTGCAAGCTTCAGGGTCGCCTTAAAGCGCTCTTCCATCGGTTTGCTCTCGTCTCTTACGATCTCTTTCAGCGCAGCACGCTTGGCAGCATATTTTGCTACCAGCTTCTGACGCTTCAGTTCACGTTCGATCATTGCTTTTTTAGCCATGTTCTCTCTCTCCCCGCGCTCAGCTTGTGAAAGGCATGTTGAGTGCTTTCAACAATGCCTCCCCTTCCGCATCAGTCTTTGCGGTGGTCGCGATTACGATGTCCATTCCCCAGATTTCATCGACTTTATCATAGTCGACTTCGGGGAATACGATGTGCTCTTTCAGGCCCATTGCATAATTGCCGCGGCCGTCGAACGACTTGGCGGAAATACCGCGAAAGTCGCGGATGCGAGGCATAGCAATGGTGATCAGGCGGTCCAGAAATTCATACATCCGGTCGCCACGCAGCGTAACCTTGACACCCAGAGGCATATCTTCGCGTACCCGAAAGGACGCAACCGATTTCTTGGCCCGTGTGATGACGACCTTCTGGCCGGCAATCGCGGTCAACTCGGCCTCGGCCGATTTGATCTTTTTGGTGTCTTTAACAGTTTCGCCGATGCCCATGTTCAGCACGATCTTGTCGAGCCGGGGGATCATCATGTCGTTTTTGTAGTTGAACTGTTCTTTCAACGCGGCACGAACGGTATCTTTATATACCGACTTCAGGCGCGGGGTGTATTTTGCAGCATCCAGCATTATACAGTCTCCCCTGTTGTTTTCGCATAACGAACCTTCTTGCCGTCTTCCATGCGGAAGCCAACACGGGTCGGTTTGCCTTTGCTGTCAACAAGCGCCAGATTGGACAGGTCGATCGGCATCGCTTGCGGGATGCGGCCGCCCTGTGTGTTCTGGGACTGGCGAACGTGGCGGATCGAGATATTCAGACCTTCCACGATGGCTTTGCCGGCAGCGGGGTTCACAGAGGCGATCTCGCCTTCTTTACCCTTGTCTTTGCCGGTCAGCACGACGACCTTGTCGCCCTTTTTCAGTTTTGCAGCCATGTTACAGAACCTCCGGAGCAAGCGAGATGATCTTCATGAAGTTCTTCGCGCGCAGCTCGCGAACCACTGGCCCGAAGATACGGGTGCCCATTGGCTCGTTGCTGTTGTTCAGGATAACTGCAGCATTGCGGTCAAACCGGATTGCTGTGCCGTCTTCACGACGGACTTCTTTGGCGGTGCGTACGACGACGGCCTTGCGGACGTCCCCTTTTTTCACGCGGCCGCGCGGGATGGCTTCTTTGACCGAGACGACGATGATGTCGCCTACGGAAGCGTACTTACGCTTGGAACCACCCAGGACCTTGATGCACTGAACACGGCGAGCGCCGCTGTTGTCAGCAACATCCAGATTAGTTTGCATCTGGATCATGTGGTTTCTCCCGACCTTTGGGGGGGCTTCATTGCCTATGTCCCCAGGGTTTCGTTAAAACTGGAATGTAACAGACCTAGCTGGCCAGTACTTCCCAGCGTTTCGTCTTCGAAATTGGTGCGCATTCCTGAATGCGTACTTTGTCACCAACCTTGAATTCGTTCTTAGGATCGTGAGCCCGGTATTTCTTGGACTTACGAATGGTTTTCTTCAGAACAGGGTGTGTAAAGCGACGTTCAACCGAAACCGTTACGGTTTGTTCGTTCTGGTCACTTGTTACGGTGCCTGTGAGAATACGTTTGGGCATATCTAAAGGCTCCTATTCGTCAGCAGCTGCGGCAGCAGCTTTTTCGTTCAGTATTGTCTTAACACGGGCAGCGTCACGGCGAACCGAGCGCATACGCGCAGTGCTTTCCAATTGCCCGGTGGCCTGCTGGAAACGCAGGTTAAACGCTTCTTTCTTCAGGCTTGCCAGCTCTTCTTGCAGCTGGTCAGGCGTCTTGTCTCTTAGTTCCTGGGCGTTCATCGCCTATTCCTTTTTTCTCAACATCACCAGAAGGCCCCCTGACGGGTCACCCTGATTCCAGTGGAGTGCGTGGTGAAGTTGGCCGTATACGCAGGATTCGCGTGTATGGCAACCCTTCAAATAAACAAACCCCCGCCATCTGCGGCGGGGGTCTGAAACTATTGTGTAGGGCGGGGTTCACCCCGCCACCACTTTACCAGTCTTCGCGAACGATCGTGCGGGTCTTCACCGGCAGTTTCATCGCAGCAAGACGCAGGGCTTCGCGTGCAACGGCATCGGTTACACCGTCGATTTCAAACATGACACGACCTGGCTTGACCTTGGCCGCCCAGAAATCAACGGAACCTTTACCTTTACCCATCCGAACCTCGGTGGGCTTAGATGTGACCGGGGTATCCGGGAAGATACGGATCCAGACACGGCCCTGACGTTTCATGTGACGGGTCATTGCACGACGGGCTGCCTCGATCTGACGGGCGGTGATGCGGTTAGGCTCCACTGCTTTCAGGCCGTAAGTGCCAAAGTTCAGGGTCGAGCCGCCTTTGGCCTGACCGTGAATCCGGCCCTTGTGCATTTTGCGAAATTTAGTGCGCTTTGGCTGTAGCATTTTTCAATACCTCCTTAGCGACGGCCGCCGGCACCACGAGGTGCAGGGCCTTGCTGGAGTTGCTCTAACCTACGGTCACGCGCTTGGGGATCGTGTTCCATGATCTCGCCTTTGAAGATCCAGACCTTGATCCCGATGATGCCATAGGCAGTCATCGCTTCTGCGTGTGCGTAGTCGATGTCGGCGCGCAGGGTGTGCAGCGGCACACGACCTTCACGATACCATTCAGTACGGGCAATCTCGGCACCGCCAAGACGACCGGCAACATTCACACGGATGCCCAGGGCCCCCATGCGCATGGTGTTTTGAACCGAACGCTTCATCGCGCGACGGAAGGAAACGCGGCGTTCCAGCTGCTGAGCGATATTCTCGGCAACCAGTTGCGCATCCATTTCCGGCTTGCGAACTTCGACAATGTTCAGGTGCAGCTCGCTGTCGGTCATTGCGGCCAGTTTTTTACGCAGGGTTTCGATGTCTGCGCCTTTCTTGCCGATGATGACGCCGGGGCGTGCTGTGTGAACCGTAACGCGGCATTTCTTGTGCGGACGCTCGATGATTACACGGCTGATACCAGCCTGCTTGCAATCTTCTTTGATGAACTCGCGCATTTTGATGTCTTCCAGAAGAAGATTACCAAAATCCTTGGATTCCGCATACCAGCGGCTGTCCCAGGTGCGGTTGATCTGCAGGCGCATGCCAATTGGATTAACCTTCTGACCCATTATGCTTGCTCCTCAACTTGGCGAACCAGAATAGTCAGCTCGGCAAATGGCTTGATGATTTTGCCGAACCGGCCACGCGCCCGAGGGCGACCGCGCTTCATGGTCAGGTTTTTACCAACCCAGGCTTCGGCAACGATCAGTTCGTCAACGTCCAGATTGTGATTGTTTTCTGCATTCGCGATAGCCGACTGAAGACATTTCTTCACATCGTCCGAGATCCGCTTTTTGGAAAATGTCAGGTCCGACAGGGCCTTGTCCACTTTCTTGCCGCGGATCATTTGTGCGACCAGATTCAGTTTCTGCGGGCTTGTACGAAGCATACGGACTTTGGCCATTGCTT
>WGBJ01000478.1 GCA_015494385.1 Marinosulfonomonas sp. | reverse complement strand
TCTCGGCCAAGGCCGATGTGCTGCGCCGGTTGTTCGACAAAACCAAATTCGCCATTTCCACCGAAGAAACCCGTTACTATCTGAACGGCGTTTATATGCATGTGGCCGATGCCGAAGGTGGCAAGGTGCTGCGCTGTGTGGCCACCGACGGCCACCGTCTGGCCCGTGTTGATGCCGACCTGCCCGAAGGCGCTGCCGATATGGTGGGCGTGATCGTGCCGCGTAAAACCGTGAACGAAATGCGTAAACTGCTGGAAGACGACGATGTGCAAATCGCCGTGTCCGTGTCGGAAACCAAGGTGCGCTTTGCCACGCCTGATATCACCCTGACCTCCAAGGTGATCGACGGCACATTCCCCGACTACACCCGCGTTATCCCCACCGGCAACACCAAGAAACTGGAAGTGGACGCCGCCGAATTTGCCAAAGCGGTTGATCGTGTGGCCACCGTTTCCTCCGAACGCTCGCGCGCCGTAAAACTGTCGCTGGACGAAGACCGGTTGATCCTGTCGGTCAACGCACCCGACAGCGGAGCTGCCGAAGAAGAACTGGCCGTCGCCTATGGGGACGAGCCGCTGGAGATTGGCTTTAACGCGAAATACCTGCTGGAAATCGCCTCGCAGGTCGATCGTGAAAACGCGGTGTTCATGTTCAATTCTTCCGGTGATCCGACATTGATGCGCGAGGGGAATGATACCTCGGCCGTCTATGTCGTGATGCCGATGCGCGTTTGACCGAGCTGCGTGTAAAAGAGCTCAAGCTCTCGCATTTCCGTTCGCACAAGGCGCTGGTTCTGGCGCTGGACGCGCGGCCCGTGGCGATCTACGGGCCGAACGGGGCGGGCAAAACCAATATTCTGGAAGCGGTGTCGATGCTGTCGCCCGGTCGTGGTCTGCGCCGTGCCACCGCCGATGAAATGACCCGCAAGCCCGAGGCGCTGGGCTGGAAGATCACCGCAATTCTGCAAAGTCTGCACCAGATGCACGAGGTCGAAACATGGTCCGAGGGCGGGGCATCGCGCAACGTGCGGATTGACGGCAAAGCCGCGCCGCAAGTGGCGCTGGGCCGCATTGCGCGGGTGTTGTGGCTGGTGCCGTCAATGGACCGGTTGTGGACCGAAGGGGCCGAGGGACGGCGGCGGTTTCTGGACCGCATGACGATGAGTTTTACGCCATCCCACGCCGAGGCCGTTCTGACCTATGAAAAGGCCATGCGCGAACGCAACCGGTTGCTGAAGGACGGGCAGCGCGATGCGGGCTGGTATGCCGCGTTAGAGACACAAATGGCCCGCGCAGGGGCCGAAATCCACGCCAACCGGATGGCCGCGCTGGAACAGTTGGTCTCTGCACAGGCCGAGGCCGAAACATCCTTCCCGACGGCCACCCTGACCCTGATCCACCCCGAAGGCTCGGACGCGTTGATGGACGAAACATCGTTGCTGGATGCCTTTGCCCAAAGTCGTGCGCGCGACCTGATGGCAGGCCGCACCCTGACCGGCCCGCACCGCGCCGATCTGTTTGCCGAATACACCGCCAAGGGCGTGCCAGCGCGTGATTGTTCTACTGGCGAGCAAAAGGCGCTGCTGGTGTCGCTGATCCTTGCCAACGCGCGGGCGCTAAAAGCACAGGTGGGCGCGCCGCCGATCCTGCTGCTGGACGAAGTTGCCGCCCATCTGGATGCCGACCGCCGCGCCGCACTCTATGACGAAATCTGCGCCCTGGGTGCGCAGGCATGGATGACAGGCACGGGCGCGGAGCTGTTCACGGCACTGGGGGATCGGGCGATGTATCTGCAAGTGACCGAGGAAAACGCGATCTCGGCTGTGACGCGCATTTCCACCCCCTAAATCTTGTGTCTGGCCGGCAAACCCCGTATAAATCAGCCAAACGAACAAGGATTGCGCGTATGGCTGACGACAATAAGAATCCCGAAGAATATGGTGCGGATTCTATCAAGGTTCTCAAAGGGTTAGAAGCAGTTCGCAAACGCCCGGGGATGTATATCGGGGATACCGATGATGGCTCGGGTCTGCACCATATGGTGTATGAAGTCGTGGACAACGGCATTGACGAGGCTCTGGCAGGTCACGCCGACGCCGTAAGCGTCACCATCCACGCGGATTCCAGCGTATCGGTTAGCGATAATGGCCGCGGGATTCCGGTGGGAATTCACGAGGAAGAAGGCGTTTCGGCGGCCGAGGTTATCATGACCCAGCTGCACGCTGGCGGTAAATTCGACAGCAATTCCTATAAAATCTCGGGCGGTCTGCACGGGGTTGGTGTTTCGGTGGTAAACGCCCTGTCCGAATGGCTGGAATTGCGCATCTGGCGCGATGGCAAGGAACACGTTGCGCGGTTTGAGCATGGCGACACGGTCGAGCCGCTCAAGGTGGTTGGCGATTGCGGGGACCGCACCGGCACCGAGGTTCGCTTTATGGCCTCGACCGAGACATTTTCCAATCTGGAATACAATTTCCACACGCTGGAAAACCGTCTGCGCGAACTGGCATTCCTGAATTCCGGCGTGCGGATCATCCTGACCGATGAACGCCCGGCCGAGCCGCTAAAGGCCGATCTGTTTTACGAGGGTGGCGTGCGCGAATTCGTGCGCTATCTGGACCGTTCAAAATCCGGCATGTTGCCCGATCCCATTTCGTTCAAAGGCGAAAAGGACGGCATCACTGTCGAGGTGGCGATGTGGTGGAACGACAGTTACCACGAAAACGTGCTGCCCTTTACCAACAACATCCCGCAGCGCGATGGCGGCACCCATCTGGCGGGTTTCCGTGGCGCGCTGACCCGTACGATCAACAATTACGCCCAGTCCAGCGGCATCGCCAAACGCGAAAAGATTTCTTTTACCGGCGATGATGCCCGCGAAGGTTTGACTTGCGTATTGTCGGTCAAGGTTCCCGACCCCAAGTTTTCCAGCCAGACCAAGGATAAGCTGGTCTCGTCCGAGGTCCGGCCTGTGGTCGAAAGCCTTGTGAATGAAAAGCTGAGCGAGTGGTTCGAGGAAAACCCGAACGAAGCCAAGATGATCGTCAGCAAGATCCTTGAGGCCGCCCACGCCCGCGAGGCGGCCCGCAAGGCCCGCGAGCTGACCCGCCGCAAAACCGCGATGGATGTGAATTTTCTGGCCGGCAAGTTGAAGGATTGTTCCGAAAAAGACCCCTCCAAGACAGAAATCTTTCTGGTGGAAGGGGACAGCGCCGGTGGGTCGGCGCAAACCGGACGTGACCGTCAGACACAGGCGATCCTGCCGCTAAAAGGTAAAATCCTGAACGTTGAACGGGCGCGGTTCGACCGGATGCTGGCATCGCAGGAAATCGGCAATCTGGTGATGGCACTGGGCACCGGCATTGGCCGCGATGAATTCGACATTTCCAAACTGCGCTACCACAAGATCGTGATCATGACCGATGCCGATGTGGATGGTGCGCATATCCGCACCCTGCTGCTGACATTTTTCTTCCGTCAGATGCCCGAACTGATCGAGGGCGGGTATCTCTATATCGCCCAGCCGCCGCTGTATAAGGTCAGCCGTGGCAAATCCGAAGTATACCTGAAAGATCAGGCTTCGCTTGAGGACTACCTGATCGAAATGGGTGTTGATGGTGCGGTTTTGCGACTGGAGTCAGGCGAGGAAATCACCGGTCAGGATCTGGTCCGTGTGATCAACGAGGCTCGGCAAGTGCGCCGTATCCTTGAGGCCTTCCCAACGCTTTACCCGCGTCACATTCTGGAACAGACCGCGATTGCCGGTGGCTTTGTCGCAGGGCAGGCCGATGCCGATCTGCAAGGCGTGGCCGATGCGGTTGCCACCCGTCTGGACCTGATCGCCGAAGAATACGAACGTGGCTGGAAGGGCCGCCCGACGCAGGATCATGGCATCCGCCTGACCCGCATGTTGCGCGGTGTGGACGAGGTGCGCACATTGGACGGCCGCGTGCTGCGCTCCGGCGAGGCGCGCAAGCTGGGCTCGATGACCGAGGCCTTGCAAGAGGTTTATTCCAAACCCGCCCGGCTGATCCGCAAGGACCGCGAGGTGCCGATTTTCGGCCCGATTGATCTGTTGGACGCCATTTTGGCCGAGGGTGAAAAGGGTCTGTCACTGCAACGCTACAAGGGTCTGGGCGAAATGAACCCCGATCAGCTGTGGGAAACCACGCTGGACCCCGAAGCACGGGTGCTGTTGCAGGTCAAGATCGACGATGTGGCCGAGGCCGACGATCTGTTCACCAAACTGATGGGCGACGTGGTCGAGCCGCGACGCGAATTCATCCAGCAAAACGCGCTGAATGTGGAAAATCTGGATTTCTAGCGATCCTTTCCAACAGGAGGAACCCCCATGCCCAACGCCTTGATCGTCATCGACGTGCAAAATGATTTCTGTCCCGGCGGGGCGCTGGCTGTGGCCGAGGGGGACCAGATCATCCCGCAGATCAACGCGATGATGGGGGAATTTGACGCCACCATCCTGACGCAGGACTGGCACCCGCAGGGCCATTCATCCTTTGCCAGCGGCCACGCGGGCAAGGCGCCGTTCGACATGATCGACATGCCCTATGGCGCGCAGGTTCTGTGGCCAGACCATTGCGTGCAGGGCACCGGCGGGGCTGATTTTCATGCCGATCTGAACACGGATGCCGCCGATATGATCATCCGCAAGGGCTATAACCCAGACATCGACAGCTACTCGGCCTTTTTTGAAAATGACCACAAAACCCCGACGGGGCTTGAGGGGTATCTGCGCACCCGTGGCATCACCACCCTGACGATGGTTGGCCTTGCCACTGATTTCTGCGTGCATTTTTCCGCTGTGGACGCGGCCAGGCTGGGCTTTGACGTGACTGTTCTGGAAGAGGCCTGTCGGGCCATTGATATGGACGGCAGCCTTGCCGCCGCCCGCGCCGCGATGCAAGACGCCGGCGTGAAACTGGAAAGCTGAAACATGGTCGATATTGCCACCCGCGTTTATAATCACAAATGGAAGATCGACCCGATCGTCCGCTCGCTGATTGATACGGATTTTTACAAGCTGCTGATGTGCCAGTCGGTGTTTCGCAACAAGCCCGACACCACCGTCACCTTTTCGCTGATCAACCGCTCCAAACACATCCGCCTTGCCGATCTGATCGACGAGGGCGAGTTGCGCGAGCAGCTGGATCACATCCGTTCGCTATCGTTGTCACGCGGCGAAAGCACATGGTTGCGCGGCAACATGTTCTACGGCAAACGCGCCATGTTCCGCCCCGATTTCATGGAGTGGTTCGAGGGCATGCGCCTGCCCCCCTACTATCTGGAAAAACGCGACGGACAGTATAAGCTGACCTTCGAGGGCAAATGGCACGAGGTCATGCTGTGGGAAATTCCGGCGCTGGCGGTGTTGATGGAGCTGCGCTCGCGGACGGTCTTGCAAACGATGGGCAAGTTTGAGCTACAGGTGCTTTACGCCCGCGCGATGACAAAACTGTGGGAAAAGGTCGAAAAACTGCGCGGGCTGGATGGCCTGCGTCTGGCCGATTTCGGCACCCGCCGCCGGCACAGTTTCCTGTGGCAGGACTGGTGCGTTCAGGCGATGCACGAAGGGCTGGGCAATAAATTTGTCGGTACCTCGAATTGCCTGATCGCGATGCGTCGCGAGGTCGAGGCAATTGGCACCAACGCCCACGAACTGCCGATGGTTTACGCCGCACTGGCCGAAACCGACGAAGAACTGCGGCAGGCGCCTTACGATGTTCTGGCCGACTGGCAGGAAGAGCACGATGGCAATCTGCGGATCATTCTGCCTGATACTTACGGCACCAAAGGCTTCCTTGAAAATGCGCCGGACTGGCTGGCGGGCTGGACCGGTATTCGCATCGACAGCGGTGATCCGGCCACGGGGGCCGAGATTGCGATCGACTGGTGGAAAAGCCGTGGCGAGGATCCGACGAAAAAACTGGTGATCTTCTCGGACGGGCTGGATGTGGACAAAATAATAGAACTACAAAACCGGTTTAATGGAAGGGTTCGACCATCGTTCGGTTGGGGCACTTTGATGACCAATGATTTCCGCGGGCTAACCCCGAATGACGCGCTGGCGCCGTTTTCGATTGTCTGTAAGGCAGTCGCGGCCAACGGGCGGCCAACGGTGAAACTGTCGGACAACCCGAACAAGGCGATGGGACCGGCGGATGAAATCGCCCGCTACAAACGGGTGTTCGGCGTGGGTGAACAAGAAGCGCAAGAGGTGGTGGTTTAGACCCCGTATACCGGCTTGCCGTCCAGATACCGCTTGGCGATTTTTACAGCGCGGTTGGTATAGGTAATCAGCGCCGGATCATTTGGCGCGTATCTGGGCATACACCAGCCACAGGATGCCATTGCCCGAACCACGGTGAAAACAGGCACTAATGCGGCTGATTTTGCGTCTAACCCATAGCCTTCGGTTAGTGCAGCAGCCAATTCTGCGGCATTCGGCAAATCCCAATTCTGCGACATGGCGACACCCAGATCATACAGGCGGAACCCGAATACGCCGTCGTCAAAGTCGATCAGGCTAACGCCATCCCCCTGCACAAACACATTTTCCCGCAAGGCATCTGCATGGATCAATCCGAAATCCGCATCCTTCGAAAACGCCTGCAACTCCTCCTGCAACTGGCTGCGGACCTCTTGTAACAGGGCCTTTTCCCCCTGTGTTAGAGCCGCATTTTCCCAGAACCGGCCCCACAGCGGCGCCTCTCCAAGCAAACCGTCCACATCCAGACGGGGCCGTTCAAACCAGTCGGGCAGGGTCAGGGTATCGCTGATCCGATGTAACCGCGCCAGTTCCGCGCCAAGGGCATGATACAACTGCGCCTGTCTGTCCGTGTCCCACGAAAACGGCGCACCGCCTTCACCCAAAGGCTCGCCTTCGCTCCATGTCACCAATGACGCCACCCGTCCCGCATCAGCCACCGGCGCAATCACGTCCCCGTCGCGGGTTTGCAGCGGGCAGGGCACGGCCATTGCGGCCTGTGCCAATCCTTGCGACCAGACCAGTTCCGAACGGATCGCCGCATCGGTCTGATAGCCCGGGCGATGCAGGCGCAAGGCGGCGCGGGTGCCGTTTGGTCCAGCGACCTCGAACACCGCGTTTTCGCGGTTCTTGATCAGGCGCGGGATGCAGGCGGGCACGTCCCATGCCGCCAATGCGGCCTTGGCATAGGCAATGGCCAGCGCATCGTTCATTTCAGAACCGCCGCAAAGGCATCATCCATCACCGACACTAGCAGATCGACGTTTTCGCGGGAAAACACGCAGGGCGGGCGGATTTTCAGCGCGTTGTCAAATCGCCCAACAGTGCTGAGCAACACGCCGCGTTGCCGCATCTCGTTCACCATCCGCAAGGCCAGATCACTGGCAGGTTGACCGTCCTGCATCAGTTCCACCCCGAAAAACAACCCCGCGCCGCGCACATCGGCAATCACGTCGTATTTTCCGGTCAGCCCTTGCAATTGTTCCAGCGCGTAAGCACCAACATCACGGGCGTTTTCGACCAGCCCTTCGTCCTCGATCACCTCAAGCGTGGCCATCGCCGCCGCCGCACTGACCGGATTGCCGCCGAAGGTGTTGAAGTATTTGAACACGTCCTGAAAAGCCTCTAACACCTCGGGCCGCGTTACCGCCGCTGCCACCGGATGCCCGTTGGCCATCGGTTTGCCAAGCGTCACGATGTCGGGCGCAAAACCCAGCCGTTCGTGCCCCCACCAATGACTTCCCAGCCGTCCGAAACCCGGCTGAACCTCGTCCGAGATGATCAGACCACCGGCCTTGCGCACTGCCGCAATGGCACGATCCAGAAACCCGCGTTCCAGCGTGGGGAAGCCTTCGTTGGCGAAATAAGGACAGATGATCAGGGCGCAAACACCGTGGCCCGCGGCCTCAAGTTCGGCAATAGCAGTCTCTATTCCGGCGCAAAACGCCTCGGCCTGCCCCGCACGGCTGCCCCCGACGGGCCGCAGGTTATCCGGTGCGGGCACTTGGCGAACGTGATCGCCATAGCCCCCCACCGGTATCTTTGTCGCGTTCAACTGGCTGACCGCAGCAGTGTTGCCGTGATAGGTGTTGTCGGTGCCGATGATGCCGGTTTTCCCTGTCACCGCCTGCGCCATTCGCAGGGCAACGTCGTTGGCTTCGGAACTGGAATTGACCATGATCATCGATGACAAATCATGCCCTAATTTCGTCGTCAGCCGTTCGCCATATTCGACCACGCCATCATGCACATAGCGCGTATGCACGTTCAGCGTGGCGGCCTGACGGGCGATGGCGTCAACCACCTTGGGGTGGCAATGCCCGACATGCGGCACGTTGTTGTAACAGTCCAGATAGCGCCGCCCGTCCGCATCAAACAGCCACACGCCTTCGCCCCGAACGGGCGCGAAAGGCTCGTCATAAAAAGTGGTAACATGGCGCCCCAACAGACGTTTGCGCCGTTCAATCAAATTCATTCGTCGCCCTTTACCTTGCCGCGCAGCGCCTTGACCTGCCCGCGTTTAACCTTGCCTTCGACCCGCCGCCGTTTCGAGGCCAGCGTTGGCCGTGTTTTGATCCGCCGTTTGGGCACATGCAATGCTTTTTCGATCAGTTCCGCCAGCCGTTGCTGCGCGATTTCACGGTTACGGGCCTGACTGCGGGTGTCCTCGACCCGTATCACGATTGCCCCGTCCTGCGTCCAGCGCCGTCCGGCCAGCCGTTTCAGCCGTGCCTTGACGGCCCCTGTCAGGTTCGGGCTGCGCGCGGCCTCGAACCGCAGTTCAACCGCGGTCGCCACCTTGTTCACATTCTGCCCGCCGGGGCCGGAGGAACGGGTGAAACTCTCGCTTAGCTCCCAATCGGCCAGTGTTATGTCGTCGTTGATCCGTAACATATCGGAACACTAGGACAGCTTGCCGGAAACGGAAAGAGCCTCTGCGGTTTTCGCAGAGGCTCCTCTCGAGAATTGGAGGTGGCAAGCGGGGCAAATGGCACCCGAAGCCAGATGATTATCCAAGGGGGTTGCCCCCTAAATCCTCATCTCGCACGTAATCCTCACCAGTTGCTCCTGAATCTCAATAGACATAGGCACCTCCTTTCTGAATGTTGATAACATCCCGATG
>WGBJ01000477.1 GCA_015494385.1 Marinosulfonomonas sp. | reverse complement strand
GCATATGAACAAGGAAAAACCAGAAATTGTTGCCCAGCGCATTCCAGAACCGGTCCGACCACAGCGTGGTGCCAAACAGCTTTTGGAAATTCTCGAGACCGACAAAAACCCGCTGGTTGTCCACATTGTCATACAGCGCCAGCCGCAGGGTATCGAACAAGGGGAAAATCATCACCGCCGAGTAAACCAGCACAGCCGGTGCCAGAAACACAATGATGTGCCACTTGATACGCGATGGTTTCCGCGTCGTTTCCATGCTTTGCTTTCCCCCAATTTACCCCGGCCGGTCTGTGCCGGCCGGGACATTTTCGTTTAGATCAACCGCTTATTTTTGCGGTTCGTACCAGCTGGCCAGACCTTCTTGCAGGCGGGCTGCAGCGGCTTCGGGGGTTTCGCTGCCTTTGATCACAGCCACCGAAGCGTTCCACATTTCTGTTTCCAGATTAGGCTCGCCACGCGACAGGATCTGATAGGTCGGGCGGATCGTGCTTTCACATTTGCCGCGCCAGCTGACGAATTCCTGTGCCAGCGGATCTTCCATCGTAACCGTGTGGTTCGACAGCGAGAAGAAGCCCGGCAAGGCATTGGCATAAAGCGAGGCAAACTCTTCGCTGCCCATCCAGTTCAAAAACGCCTTGGTTTCTTCGGGATGTTTAGTGGCTGCATTCATACCCATCGCAATATCGGTGTGATCCGAGATATAGCAGGTATCGCCAGCATTCTTGACCGGCGGATAGAAGGCACCCATTTCAAAATCGGCCTGCGTGTTAAAGCCGCTGATTTCCCAAGACCCGGCAGGATAGATCGCCGCACGGCCAAGGGTGAACAGGTTCTGGCTGTCGGGGTATGTCTGGGCCTCGTAACCGTCGCCCAGATAGTCCCCCCATTTGGACAGCGAGGCAAATGCGTCAACCCAGGGCTTGTCCGTCAGCTTTTGCGTACCGTTGATCAGGCCCAGACGGCCTTCTTCGCCTTTCCAGTAGTTCGGGCCGATGTTGTAATACCCCATTGTGGCCGCTTCCCACTGGTCGTTGGTGCCCATGGCCATCGGGATGTAATTGCCATCTTCCTTGATCTTGTCCAGAACGGCAAAGAATTCATCCTCGGTGGCGGGAACCGACACACCCAGTTCCTTGAAGGCGTCTTTGTTATAGATAAAGCCGTGGATCACGGATGCCATCGGCACACAGAATGTGGCCGAGCCGTCGTCGGTGCTCCAGCCGGATTTGGCAACGGGGCCAAAGCTGTTCATCGCTTCCAGACCGGTCAGATCGGCCAGCTGGCCCTTTTCATAGATCGCCAGCGAAACATCGAACGGGCGGCAGGTGATCAGGTCACCGGCCGATCCTGCATCCAGTTTGCTGTTCAGCGCGGCGTTATATTCTGCCGGTGCTGTGGGGGTGAATTTCACCTTGATACCGGGGTGCGAGGCCTCGAATGCCGGAATGATTTTGTCCTGCCAGATGGTCAGGTCATCATTGCGCCAGCTTTCGATCGAAATGGTCACGTCCTCGGCTGTGGCCGCCAGGGCCGAGCCAAGAATAGTGGTCGCCATCAGCGCCATACCTAGTTTCAGTTTCATATTATTTCTCCCTTGGTTAATATTATTTCGCGTCGTCATTCATAAAATCCGCAGTCCTTCAGGGCGGCCCGCAGGTTGCCCCGTGCCGTGTCCAGCATTGCCTTGGCCTGTCCCAGACCATCCACCCCCGCCGCCAACAGCACGGCCGGTTTCACCGCCCCGCCACTGGCTTGCAAGCAGGCGTGCGCGCGGGCGTCATCCACACCGGCAATGGCCGCAACCATCCCCGCCGCGCGCTGGCGCAGTTTGGCATTGTCGGCCAGCAGGTTCACCATCATGCCGTCGTGCACATGGCCCAGTTTGATCCCCATCAGGGTGGACATCATATTCAGCGCCGCCTTTTGCGCCGTGGCCGCACCCAGACGGGTCGAGCCGCCGATCACTTCGGGCGGGGTGGGCAGGTGGATGGCAATATCCGACGTCGCAAACAGTGGTGCGTCTGCATTATTGGCAATACCGATGGTGCGCGCACCCGCCTTTTGGGCCAGTTCGGAAATGGTGCAGGGATATGGGGTGCTGCCGCTGGCCGTCACCGCGATCACCACATCACCGCGATGGATGTGTTTTGCGGCCTGCGCGGCCTCGGAAACATCGTCTTCGGTGTGACCGGGCATCGCGGCGTCCACCGGCAATCCGCCCGCCATCAACAGGCGGATGCGATCGGGTGCAATGCCGAATGTCCCGCCCAGTTCCAGCCCGTCTGCAATCGCCATCAGTGCCGAGGAACCCGCAGCAGCATAGACCAGTCGCCCTCCACCGCGCAGCGTATCGGCCATCATATCCGCCGCCGCTGCAATCGGAACCATCGCGGCTTCGACCGCCGCAATCGCCGCCTTTTGACCCGCCAGCACCCGCGCCAGTACAGCGGCATCCGGCATGGTATCAATGCCGGAACACTCCGTTGAAACAGCTTCGGTTTGCGGCAGCGCCATATGATTCCCCCAAGGATTCTTTTTCAAATAATACCTTTTTAATACCTTTTGTCTATCCCCAATGCTTTTGCCCTAAATGGTGCTGAATTTCCAATAATTCATGTAAATGGCCCATTTTACAGCCTTCCATTTTTGCAAGAGGTATTATAAAGGTATTATATGTCTGATCAAAACAGCACCATTCTTGTGGGAATCGACGGCGGCGGCACGGGGTGCCGCGTGGCGATTGCCGATGCGGATCGCAATATCCTTGGAACGGCCAAGGGCGGCCCCGCCAACCCGACCTATACCCCGCAAGAGGCCCGCGACAATATTCTGGCCGCGATTGATGCCGCCCGCCGTGATGCAGGGCTGGACCAGGAGGCGCTGAAATCGGCCCGCGCCTTTATCGGCCTTGCGGGTATCCGTGACCAAGATGATGCCCGTTTCATTGCTGAAATCCTGCCCTTTGCGCAGGCCAAAGTGGTCGAGGATCGCGCCACCACCGTCACCGGCGCATTGGCCGGAGGCGACGGGGCGGTTGCGGCAATCGGCACCGGTTCCTTTGTGGCCCGCAGCACGGGGGATAGGACAAACTATGTTGGTGGCTGGGGGTTCCGGCTGGGCGATCAGGCATCGGGCGCGTGGCTGGGGCACAACCTGTTGAAACAGGTCATCCTGTGCGCCGACGGTGTTGACCCCCACAGCGACCTGACCCGGGAAACACTGGCGAAATACAACAACAACCCGCATACGGTTTATGAATTCAGCAACGGCGCCACACCGGCCGAATTCGGCGAACTGGCCCCGCTGGTGGTTACGGCAGCGAACAAGGGCGATCCAGTCGCAACCGGCCTGATGCGCGAAGGGGCGGATTACATCGTCAAGGCGCTGAACACGCTGGGATACAGGCCGGACGAACCCCTGTGCCTGACCGGCGGGCTGGGGCCGCATTATGCAAATTTCCTGCCGGCCTCTTTTGCCGGACAGGTGGTCATGCCCAAGGGATCTGCCCTTGATGGTGCCTTGCTGCTGGCATCAAGGATGGGGGATGCGTCATGAAGATGGACGAATTCCTGAAGCCGGAAAACTGGCTGGCGCCTGCGTCCGGCCCGCGATACCTGCAATTGCGCCGCCGTCTGGATCAGGCGATCGACAGCGGCCTGCTGCAACCCGACACCCCCCTGCCCAGTGAACGCGAAATCGCCGCCCTGACCGACCTGTCGCGCGTCACCGTGCGCAAGGCCATTCAGGCGCTGGCCGATGATGGCGCGGTGGTGCAGCGGCACGGGTCAGGCTCTTTCGTGGCCTCGCGCCCGCCACGGGTGGAACAGTCGCTGTCACAGCTGACATCCTTCACCGAAGACATGTCGCGCCGCGGGATGGAGACCAAAGCCCTGTGGCTGGAACGCGGGCTGTTCCTGCCCTCGCCCGAAGAGGTGGTCGCACTGGGTTTAAGTGCGGGCGATTCCGTTTCCCGCCTTGCCCGCCTGCGCCTGGCGGACGGGCGGCCAATGGCGATTGAACGCGCATCCCTGCCGGTCGATGTGCTGCCCAATCCGACGCTGGTGCAGGAATCCCTATATGCCGCGCTGGATGCCAGCGGGCACCGCCCCGTGCGCGCGATCCAGAAAATCACCGCGATCAATCTGGATGATCGCGACGCCGATCTGCTGGATGTCGAACCCCACACGGCCGGATTGAAGATCGAGCGCACCTCGTATCTGCCCGAAGGGCGCGTTGTCGAATTTACCCGATCCATTTACCGCAGCGATGCCTATGATTTCGTGGCCGAACTGCGCCTGTCAAACAGCAAGGGCACCTGATGCAAGACACCATGAGCAACATGCGCCGCGAGGTGCTGGAAATCCCTGATGCGGTGGATCGCCTGCTGACCCGCGATCTGGGCACGATTGACGCCGCCGCCGATACCCTGCGCCAGTCCAGCCCCGCCTTTCTGGCCACGGTCGCGCGCGGATCGTCCGACCATGTGGCAACCTATCTGAAATATGCCAGCGAATTGCTGCTGGGGGTGCCGGTGGCGTCTCTGGGGCCGTCCATCGCCTCGATCTATGACACGCCGCTAAAGCTGAAACGCGCCGCCTGCATCTCGATCTCGCAATCGGGCAAAAGCCCCGATATTGTTGCCATGGCCCAATCGGCCACGGATCAGGGGGCGCTGACACTGGCCATCACCAATGACCCCGTGTCGCCCTTGGCCAAGGCCAGCCAGCACACCATCGATATCCACGCCGGACCGGAATTAAGCGTGGCGGCGACCAAAACATTCGTCAATTCCGCGGTTGCCGCCCTGCTGCTGCTGGCCCGCTGGAAAGATGATGCCGAACTGATGGCCGCCATCCACGCCCTGCCCGACCAACTGGCGCGGGCCTGTCAAACCCATTGGCCAAACCTGCGCGATGCTCTGGATGGTCATTCCTCGGTCTTTACCCTCGGGCGCGGACCGTCATGGGCCATGTCGAACGAAGCCGCGCTGAAATTCAAGGAAACCTGCCAGATCCACGCCGAATCCTATTCCTCGGCCGAGGTGCTGCATGGCCCCGTGTCCATCGTTGGTGCGGATTTCCCTGTGCTGGGCCTGACCGCGGCGGATGCCGCCGAAGATGCTTTGGTTCAGGTCGCCGATGCCATCGCGGCCAAGGGCGCAAAGGTGTTCGTGACCTCGGACAAATGCAAAACCGCCGCGCGACTGGAGCATGTCCGCACAGACCATCCGCTGACCGACCCGATTTCGCTGATCACCTCGTTCTATGCGATGGTCGAACGCCTTGCCACCGCGCGCGGGATCAACCCCGATGCCCCGCGCCATCTGAAAAAAGTGACCGAAACCCGATGACCCTGACCGCCTATACCGGTGCCGATGTTTTCGACGGCCATATCCGCCACAGGAATTCCGCCCTTTTGGTCGACGGAAGTCGCATAGCCGGTGTTGTTCTGGAAGGGGACATTCCGGCAAATGCCGACATCCACCCCCTGCCCGGCGGCACCATCGCCCCGGGTTTTGTCGATCTGCAAGTGAACGGCGGCGGCGGGGTGTTGTTTAATGACGCCCAATGGGTCGATACCCTGCGCACCATCGCACAGGCCCATGCCCGTTGCGGCACCACTTCGCTTTTGCCCACCCTGATCACCGACACACCCGAACATGTCCGCGCCGCGATTGACGCCGTGGAGCAGGCAATTGCCGCCCATGTCCCCGGCATCATCGGGTTGCATATCGAAGGCCCGCATCTGTCGGTTGCCCGCAAAGGGGCGCATAACCCCGACCTGATCCGCAAGATGGAGCCAGCGGACATGGACCTGCTGCTGGATGCTGTGAAACGCCTGCCGATCCTGCTGGTGACGGTTGCGCCTGAAAACGTCACACCCGAGCAGATCAAAACCCTGACGGATGCAGGAGTGCTCGTCTCGCTTGGCCATAGT
>WGBJ01000476.1 GCA_015494385.1 Marinosulfonomonas sp. | reverse complement strand
TGCAGGTAGGGCGTGCAATAGGTGTTGTCGACAATGAACGTCGCCTCGTGCTTGCGGGTGATTTCGGCAATCGCGGCGATGTCCACCAGCCGCATGTTCGGGTTGGCCGGTGTTTCGCAATAAACCAGACGGGTTTTGTCGCTGATCGCCGCTTCCAGTTCGGCCGGATCGGACATGTCGATGAAACGGGTCTTGATGGCGAAACGCGTCATATGGTGCTGAAGCAGGCTGAAGGTGCAGCCATACAGCGTCTTGTCGGCGATCACTTCATCACCGGCTTGCAGCAGGCTCCAGAAGGCCGCGGTAATCGCCCCCATGCCGGAGCTGGTGAACAACCCCGCCTCGCCGCCTTCCAGCTCGGCCAGCCGTTTTTCCAGAATGCTGACGGTCGGATTGCCAACGCGGTGATAGATATAGCCCGCCTCCTCGCCCGCGAACCGCTCGCCACCCTGATGGGCGTTTTCAAAGGCATAGGTCGAGGTCATGAACAGCGGCGGGTTCAGTGCGCCGTGGTAATCCAGCGGGTTATAGGCAAAATGGATGGCGCGGGTGGCAAAACCGGCGGGGCGGTTGCGTTTGCGGGAATCGCTCATGGGGTATCTCCTGATTATTGTCGGGGACAGAATAGGCTTGGCGTGGCGGCAAATTCATGCGCATATTGCGTGTAGGCGGATTTGTTTGGCAGATTCCGCCACAACAGTCATAATATTGGCAGGAACCACCATGCAACTGGATGAATTCGACCTTCGTATCCTGTCGGCCCTGCAACAGGATGCCCGCCAGACCAATCAGGCGCTGGCCGACAAGGTGGGCCTGTCGCCCACCCCCTGCCTGCGCCGTGTGCGGCGACTGGAACGCGACGGGGTGATCGCCGCCTATCGTTGCGAGGTGAACCGCAAGGCGCTGGGGCTGGGCCTGACCATTTTCGTCACCGTCAAGGTGGCCCGCCATCAGGACCGCGACGCCGAGCATTTCGTGCAAACCGTCACCCGCTGGCCCGAGGTCGTGTCCTGCCATCTGGTTTCCGGCGACATGGATTTCCTGATGGAAGTGGTGGCACCCGATATGGAAGC
Organism: Marinosulfonomonas sp.; assembly: GCA_015494385.1. Classification (GTDB taxonomy): domain Bacteria; phylum Pseudomonadota; class Alphaproteobacteria; order Rhodobacterales; family Rhodobacteraceae; genus Profundibacter. The sequence continues at coordinate 2,335 of WGBJ01000476.1, read as the reverse complement.
CTACGAGCGGTTCATCCTGAAACGGCTGCTGAAAATCGAGGGGGTCAAGGACCTGCGCTCGAACTTTGCCATGCGCACCTATAAAACCCGTGGCACCCTGCCGGTGCCGACAGCCCATTGACACAACCGGCGCCCTGTCCGATGCAAGGGACATGACAACGCCCCCACCCCCCACCTTGCGCGAAGCCACCCGCGTTTTTGCCCGCATTGGTCTGCTGTCGTTTGGCGGCCCCGCCGCGCAAATCGCGGTGATGCATCGCGAGTTGGTCGAGGAACGCCCGTGGCTGACCGAACAGCAATTCCTGAACGCGCTGTCGTTTTGCATGCTGCTGCCCGGTCCCGAGGCCACGCAGATTGCCACCTATGCCGGATGGCGGCTGCACGGGGTCAAGGGCGGGTTGATCGCCGGTCTGCTGTTTGTAGTCCCCGGGGCGCTGGTGATGCTGGGGCTGGCGATGGGATACGCCCTATACGGCAAAATCCCGTGGGTCGAGGCGATGTTTCTGGGCATCAAGGCCGCCGTTGTGGTGATCGTGATCGAAGCCTTGCTGCGGGTTGCCCGCAGGGCGCTAAAGGGTTGGGCGCATTGGATAATCGCCGCGCTGTCCTTTGTCGGCATCTTTTTCCTGACCCTGCCCTTTCCGCTGATCATCGCTGTGGCCGCCCTGTTCGGATACCTGACCCAGCGCAGCGCCGAGGATCCGCCGCCCCACCCCAAGGGCGCAAACCCGTTGCGCACCATTGCAATCTGGATGACGCTCTGGTGGGCGCCGGTCGCGGTGCTGTGGGCCGTTGGCGCAACGTTCCTGACGCAAATCGGGGTGTTTTTCGCCAAACTGGCGGTGGTCACTTTTGGCGGAGCCTATGCCGTGTTGGCCTATATGACCCAGGCGGCAGTGTTTGATCACGGCTGGCTGACCACGCCGCAAATGATGGACGGGCTGGGGCTGGCGGAAACCACACCGGGGCCGCTGATCCTGGTCACCGAATTCGTTGCCTTCATCGCGGGGTTTGGCGAACACGGGATAGGAATGGGCGTGGCCGCCGCCCTGCTGGCGCTGTGGGTCACCTTTGTGCCCTGTTATCTGTGGATATTCACCGGTGCGCCCTACATCGAATGGATCGCCACCCGCCCGCGCCTGCGCGGCGCCCTATCTGCCATCACTGCCGCCGTGGTGGGCGTGGTATTAAACCTGTCGCTATGGTTCGCGCTGCATGTGTTCTTTGGCACGGTCACCACTGTTCACCACGGCCCCGTCACCCTGTTCACGCCGGACCTGACCACGCTGGACTGGCGGGTTGTCGGGCTGGCGTTGCTGTCGGGTGTGATGATCCTGCGGCTGCATATGGATTTGTTAAAGGTGCTGTTCCTTGTCGCCTTGGGCGGTATCGCGCTGTCATTTATTTGACCGCTTGGCCCTTTCTTTCGCGCCGGATATGTTTATGTTCGGAACGGAATTCGCCAAGGGGGGCCAGCCAGCATGACCGACACCATTGATTATGGAAACCTGATGCACCGCGCCATGCGCAGCCTTATCAAAGAGGTTCTGGGTGACATTGCCAAAACCGGCCTGCCCGGGCAGCACCATTTTTTCATAACCTTTGACACCATGCACCCCGATGTGGAAATCGCCGACTGGCTGTCGGACCGCTACCCCGGCGAGATGACCATCGTGATCCAGCACTGGTTCGACAATCTGGTGGTGGATGACAACGGTTTTGCCATCACCCTGAATTTCGGCGACAACCCCGAACCGCTGTATATTCCCTATGATTCCATTGTCACCTTTGTGGACCCCTCGGTCGAATTCGGCCTGCGGTTTGACAGCCACGAAGAAGGCGAAGAAGACGCCGAAGTCGTGTCTTTGGAAAACACCGAAGACGCCCCCGAGGCACCAATGGAAGAGGCCGAAACACCCGATGCACCTGCCAAGGATGCCGAAGTCGTCAGTCTGGACAGTTTCCGCAAATAGCGCCCTTTATTTCCCTGGCGGAAATAATCACAAAAGCTGCTTTGACGGGCGGTTTGATTGCGCTATGAGACAGGCAACCATTTGACTTAGGGAGCCATCCATGTCCGCCACCAACAACACCCGCACCGAATCCGACAGCTTTGGCCCGCTCGAGGTTCCCGCCGATAAATACTGGGGCGCACAGACACAACGATCCTTGATGAATTTCCCGATTGGTTGGGAACGTCAGCCGATTGCCATCGTCCGTGCCCTTGGTGTGATCAAAAAGGCCTGTGCGCAGGCCAATATGGAACTGGGCAAACTGGACAAGGAAAAGGGCAACGCGATTGTCGAGGCCGCCGGCGAAGTGATCCGTGGCGAAC
>WGBJ01000475.1 GCA_015494385.1 Marinosulfonomonas sp. | reverse complement strand
GTGATTGCGCTGCATATGGATGGCGGGCAGGCGTGCGTTCAGGTGTTCTTTATCCGCGCCAACCAAAACTGGGGGAACAAGGATTTCTATCCACGCACGGGGGCAGGGGCCGAGGAACGCGAGGTGCTGGAGGCCTTCCTTGGCCAGTTCTATGACAACAAACTGCCGCCGCGCCAGATATTACTGTCCCACCCGATTGAAAACGACGACCTGATGCAAGAGGCACTAAGCCAGAAGGCCGGTCGCAAGGTTGAAATCATCGTGCCCAAACGCGGCGAAAAGGCCGAGCTGGTCGAGGGGGCCGCCCGCAACGCCCGCGAAAGTCTGGCCCGCCGGATGGCGGAAACGGCAACGCAGGCAAAACTGTTGAAAGGGCTGGGCGAGGCCTTTGATCTGGACGCACCGCCCAAAAGGATCGAGGTTTACGACAACTCGCATATTCAGGGGGCCCATGCGGTCGGGGCGATGATTGTTGCGGGGCCGGAGGGCTATCTCAAAAGCCAATACCGCAAGTTCAACATCAAAGATACCGAACTGACCCCCGGCGATGATTTCGGCATGATGAAAGAGGTGCTGGGCCGCCGGTTCAAACGCCTGCTGAAAGAGGATCCCGAGCGTAAAGGCGACAACTGGCCCGACCTGTTGCTGATTGACGGCGGTGCGGGGCAGGTTTCGGCGGTGGCCGAGATCATGCGCGAATACGGGGTGGACGACATTGCGATGGTCGGCGTGGCCAAAGGCGAGGACCGTGATGCAGGCAAAGAGGAATTTTACCGCATCGGAAAACGCCCCTTTGCCCTGCGGCATAATGATCCGGTGCTTTATTTCGTGCAGCGCCTGCGCGACGAAGTGCACCGTTTTGCCATCGGCACCCACCGTGCCAAACGGGCCAAAGCAATGGGTGAAACGCCTCTGGACGGGGTTCCGGGCGTCGGTGCGGCCCGAAAACGCGCCCTTTTGGCGCATTTCGGCAGCGCCAAGGCGGTTAGTCGTGCGGGGCTGGAAGACCTGAAGAAAGTTGAGGGAATTTCGCACCGGTTGGCAGAAACACTCTATGACTTCTTCCATGACAAAGGTTGAGCGGTTAAGGATAGCGATATGACATGGAATGTGCCCAATATTCTGACTGTGATCCGCCTGCTGGCGGCGCCCGCTTTGGCGGTAATGTTTTTGTATTTCAACACCCCTTGGGCGGACTGGTTTGCACTGGTTCTGTTTATCAGCGCGGCGTTGACGGATTTCGTCGATGGCTATCTGGCGCGGGCATGGAAACAGGAAAGCAAATTCGGTGCCATGCTGGACCCGATCGCGGACAAGGCAATGGTGTTGATCGCGCTTTTGGTGATCATCGGTTTTTCCGGTGTTAAGGCGTGGATTTTGCTGCCCGCAACTATGATCTTTTTCCGCGAAGTGTTTGTTTCCGGCCTGCGCGAATTTCTGGGGGACAAGGCCAGCAAGCTGAAAGTCACCAAACTGGCAAAATGGAAAACCACGGCACAGATGATCGCCATCGCGGTGCTGTTTTCGCAAGGGATATTTGCGGATCGCTTTGTGGAACTGACACAGGCGATGGACCCGCAGATGATCGACGCAATTCTGGCCGGCGAACAAGAGGATCTGAGCGGATTGCTCTGGGTGCAAAAGGGTGCTGCGGCCAGCTATTATGGCGGCATTGCCCTGCTGTGGGTTGCGGCGGGTTTGACGCTGATCACCGGCTGGGACTACTTTGTCAAAGCACTGCCGTATCTAAAGGATGACACGAAATGATTGACGTTCTGTATTTCGCATGGGTGCGCGAGCGCATCGGATTGCCGAAAGAACAGGTGGAAACCGGCGCCGCCACGGTGGCCGAACTGGTCGAGGAACTGAAGGCCCGCGAAGAACGCTATGCCGCCGCGTTCGAGGACGTATCGGCCCTGCGGGTGGCCGTGGATCAGGAACTAACAGATTTTGACGCGCCATTGGCCGGTGTGCGCGAAGTGGCGTTTTTCCCGCCGATGACGGGTGGCTGAAAATGACCGTTCGGGTTCAGGAACAAGCATTCGATCTGGGGGCCGAGGTGCAGGCCTTTGCCCTTGGCCGTGATGATGCGGGGGCGGTGGTCAATTTCACCGGTATCGTGCGCAACACGCCGGATGGTGATCTGGAGCGCATGGAGATGGAACATTACCCCGGCATGACCGAAAATGCCCTGAAGGGGATCGAGGCCGAGGCGATGAAACGCTGGAATCTGAAGGATTGCCTGATCATCCACCGCTATGGCACGTTGCGGCCCGGCGATCTGATCATGATGGTGGCCACGGCGTCACCCCACCGTGGCGATGCGTTCGAGGCCGCAATGTTCCTGATGGATTACCTGAAATCCCGCGCGCCGTTCTGGAAGAAAGAATATACCACGGACGGTGCCGAATGGGTCGCCGCCAAAGACGAGGACGAAGACGCGCTGACCAAATGGTAGCGTCTAGGGTCAGGACCCATTAATCCTGCGCCACTGGCGCCGGTTTCCCGAAATATCAGCGGTTCGGGACGCGCCGTCAACAGTGGTTCTGTTCACAAGCGGCCCGCGCCGCTGGGATGAAGGGAAAACGGCGTCCTTCGGATTTGACGGATTTTCGCGCCGAGCTGCGTTACAATGCCTTGAAATAGAACCACTATTCCTGCGCCATTGTGCCTTGTCGGCACAAAAATCTGTCAAACCAGTGGGGCAGGATTAATGGGTCCTGACCCTAGTCCCGATTAATCTTTTCCACATAGGCGCGCAGTTCTTCGGCCTCTTGCCGTGCGGCGCGCAAGCCGTCCATGGCCGCTGACAATTCCGCCTCGGTCTGGGACAGCTGGTTGGTCATTTCCGCTTCGCGTTGCTGCAAATAGGTGATCGCCTGATCGCGGGTTTCTTCGGCTTCGTGCAAGGCCTGTGCCATGTTGTCCAATTCACCCAGATCGGCCTGCGAAACACGGGTGAACCGGTGCAGTAGCCAATGCGCAAACCAGCCCAGCACAAAGGCCACAAACAGAATGATTGCAATGGCGGTGATAATCTCGGTTCTATTCATTCGGTGTGGTCTCCGCCGCTTCGGGTTGGCCTGTTTCACCGGTTTCGCCAGTGTCTGCCTGAGGCTGTTCTACTGCCGGTGCTTCCATCTGTTCAAGGCCCGTGGCCTCGTCATGCGCTTTTTCCGGCACAATCAGTGTGAATTCGATCCGCCGGTTGGCCTCGCGGCCTTCCTCGGTTTTGTTGTCGGCGATGGGCACGGCCTCGCCATAGCCCTTGGCGCGCATCCCTGTGGTCAGAACCCTGCGTGCGATCAGACCTTGCAGAACGGCATCGGCGCGGGCCTGGGACAGGTTCAGGTTCATCACTTCGCGGCCCTGACTGTCGGTGTGACCCGCGATTTCGATCCGCGGTTTGTTGCAGGTCTTGAGGGTTTCGGCAATCCGGTCAACCACGGCCTGACCGGCCGTGTCCAGTTCCGCAGAACCGGGGGCAAAGCTGATTTTGCGCTCGGACAGAATATCGTTGATTTTGTCGACACATTCGGCAGGTTTCAGCAGCCCCGCAACAGGGTCCAGCGCTTTTTCGTATTTTACTTTAATTCCATAGTTTTCAGACGCGCCCAGCTTATCGGACAGCAGCCGTGCGATGTTCGCGCGGGCTTCGGGATTGCCCGTATTGCCGCGCACCTCGACAAAATTGTCTTGCACGACAACGCTGCCGTTATTCAATTCCGCCAGCGCTTCCAGACCCGCCAGAACGCGGATTGGCCAGCCGTCGGGCAGTTCTTCGTCCAGACGGGTGGCGTCATAAACAGCCTTGCTGCCGAAACGGGCGCGCGAATAGCTGTCAACGGCGGCGCGGGTGCGTTCATTTGTGACGCGTCCACGCAATTGCACCTGACCTTCGGGGCTAAGGGTTGCCACAAATTCAGGCGCTCCTTCGCCTTCGCCGGTTCCGTCAATTTTGACCGGTTCGGGCAATACCGCATGAAGCGAGAACACATCGGGCAGGGCCGCTTTCAACTCGCCCACAACGCGGTCAAAGGTGGCTTGCGGGGTGGTGTCCAGTGCAACCAGCGTTACGTCGGCGTCCGAAAAGGTGATGCTGCCGCCGCCGATTTCCTTTAGCGCCCTGATGCCGCTGGCAACGGCGTCACCCCATGACGTGGTCGGCACGCCCAGCCCGATGGTGCAATCGGTTTTCCCGTTCAGGCCAACATCCAGCGCGGCACTGATGATTTTGGCGTGGGTGTCGGCGCTGTCGGCGGAACAGGCGTCGAAATGGGCACTTTCCCCGTTGATAACAAAACGGGTTGTAAAGGGTGTAATCACCGGACGTGGCGCCGTGATTTTTGTGATCAGCGACAGGTTATCCGGCGCCTTGCGGGCCAAATCGGCCTCGATCTTGCGCTTTTCCTCGATGCTTCCGGCAATGGCGGTTACGGCAACCCCGTCTTCGGAAATCGAAACCTTGGATTTGGGCAGATCATGCACCGCATTCAGGCCGAATTTCAGGGCGTCCTCCCAGCCTTCGGGGGCCGGATAGTCGCTGGAATCCAGCATGTCGGTGATTTCATTGCCTTTGGCCAGCCCCGCGATGGATGACAGGATGTCTTCACGGTCCGAGGATGTCGGGATAAGCCCGATCAACGAGATCCCCTCGTTATTCCGCAGAATCTCGACGCTGAATTTGGGGGGTGCAATCGCTGCGGCGTCCAGCACATCCATGCTGTTGATCACCCGTTCTGCATCAACAATGCTGTTGGCGACGGTCAGGGCCTTGAAACGGGTGGCCTCGTCCGGTGCCGTGCCGGTCAGTTCCACCCGCAGGCCGTCCACATGCACCGAAACCCATGTATGGTCCTGTGCAACCAGTGCATCGGTCACATCGGCAAGCGAGCGTTCTTCGATAAAATCGGCTGCACGCATGGCGCCAAAGGTGCTGGCGGCACCGGCGATCAGAAAGACAGCAAGGATCGAGAATAATTTGGAAAGGCGCATGTTAACTCGGATTATCCGGTGGGGTTCGCATCTATCTAGGCCGCATCTTGCCGATGTTCAATCACAGCAATAAGGCAACGGCAAGAAACAGCGCAAAGATAAGTCCCGAATCACGATTGGCGCGAAACAATCGCAGGCAGGTTTGCGGATTGTTCGTATCCAGGCTTCGCATTTGCCATGCCAGATGCCAGCCGAAAGCCCACGGTCCGGCCAATGCAACCACCATGACCATCGGGTTTTGCTTGTCTGAAAGCGATAGAATTACAGCCGCTGCCAGCAAGGTTACTGATAGAATCATAAAGCCCGACAGCCATTTCCCCGCATTGTCACCAAACAGCCGCGCGGTGGATTTCACCCCGATCAGGGCGTCGTCCTCGGTATCCTGAAAGGCATAGATGGTATCGTAAAACAGCGTCCATGCGATGCCTGCCAGATACAGCAACACGGCAGGCCAGTGCAGCTGCCCCGAATGGGCCGCCCAAGCCAGCAAAGCGCCCCAGTTGAACGCCAACCCAAGGAACACCTGTGGCCACCAGGTGAAGCGTTTGGCAAAGGGGTAAATCGCCACCAGTACCAGCGAACTGATGCCCAGCAGGATGGTGTAGCGGTTGAAGGTCAGCAGAATGGCAAAGGCCAGCAGCGATTGCAGCGCCATCCAGACAACCGCACCCTTGACGCTGACCTGTCCCGACGGGATCGGGCGCGACCGTGTGCGTTCGACCTGTGCGTCGATCTTGCGGTCGGTGATGTCGTTCCATGTGCACCCCGCGCCGCGCATCAACCATGCACCGGCGGCACAGGCGACGATGATCCACAGGTCAAACCGCCCGAAATCGCCGCCATGCAGCGCCGCCAGAAGCACGCCCCACCAGCAGGGCAGCAGCAACAGCCATGTGCCGATCGGCCTGTCAGCGCGGCTCAGGCGCAGATAGGGGCGGGTCCATTCGGGCGCGATGGTATCAACCCAGTTGCCTTTGACGGCATCGGAAACCTGTCCCTGTTGCTCTGGCAATTCGGAAGTGTCGGGCATATGGTTCGGTCCATGAAGAATGCAAAGATCAGGCTCTGTGTAACGCAGGCATTGGGGGTGGGGCAAACCATTCCTTTGACCCGTGATCAGGCGCATTACCTTTTCGGGGTGATGCGGCTGAAACAGGGGGCGCATGTGCTGTTGTTCAACGGCATAGATGGCGAATTTCTGGCCGAGGTGGTCGAGGCCGGCAAGCGCAAGGGTGCGCTGAAATGCCTGTCCCAAACCCGCCCGTTGCAGATGCCGCCTGATCTGTGGCTGCTGTTCGCGCCGATTAAAAAGGCCCGCACCGCGTTTATCGTGGAAAAGGCGACCGAACTGGGTGTGGCGCGGATTTGTCCGGTGCAGACGCGGTTCACCAATGCCGAACGTATCCGGCAGGATCGTTTGCAAGCCCATGCGCTTGAGGCGGCCGAGCAATGCGGCGCAACCTATGTGCCCGAAGTGGACGATATCCGGCGGTTGGATGCCATGCTGGCCGACTGGCCCAAGGATCGCCAACTGGTGTTCTGCGACGAATCCCTTGCGGGGGCGCAAGAGGTGTTGGCGGCACAGGCAGAGCAGAAAAAATGGGCCATCCTGATTGGTCCCGAAGGCGGCTTTAGCGACGAGGAACGCGCACAGCTTTCGGCGCTGCCTTTCGTCACCAAAATCAGCCTTGGCCCGCGTATCCTGAGGGCAGATACGGCGGCGGTGGCGGCGATTACGCTGTGGCAGGCCACGTTGGGGGATTGGTAGATGTCCTTTGTCCGCCCCGAATCCCGCGCGTTTTTCTGGCGCTGGCGCGAAGTGCTGGTGGCGCTGGTGGTGTTCCTGTGGGGGCTGTGGCTGGGCCTGACCTCATACGGGTTGATCGCCGGTTTTGGCTGGTTCGTTGCGGCGCTCGGCGCTTTGGGCCTGTATGCCGGCTGGCAACGGGCGCGGTTTCGTATTGGCGATGGCGGGGCCGGTGTGGTGCAGGTGGATGAACGGCAGATAACCTATTTCGGCCCGCACGACGGTGGCGCCGTGTCGATCGAAGGGCTGATCCGCGTTGAACTGATCCCATCTGAAACTGGTGCGCACCATTGGTTGTTGATCGAACTGGGCCAGACCCCGCTGTCGATCCCCACCGATGCCGAACATTCCGAAGACCTGTTTGATGCCTTTAGCGTGCTGAACGGCTTTGCCACGCAAAAGATGCTGAACGCGCTGAATGCGCGCCCTTCTCAACCTGTCGTGATATGGCAAAAACGCACAGCCTATCTGCATTGACATCCTGCGCGTTTGGCTCCAACTCTGGAATCCGGACGATGTGAACAGTAAAAAGGCCAACCCAGATGTCTATCCCCCAATCCGGCGGCAGCGCCCCGATCGAAAACCATGCCGATCTGGCACAATATCTGGCCGATGGCTGCAAGCCAAAGGACGATTGGCGCATCGGCACCGAGCACGAGAAATTCGGCTATTGCAAAGACACGCACAAGCCGTTGCCCTACGAGGGTCGGCATTCGATCAAGGCAATTCTGGAAGGGTTGCGGGCGCAATTCGGCTGGGATCCAATTTACGAGGAAGAAAACCTTATTGGCCTGAAAAAGGACGGGGCCAACATCAGCCTTGAGCCGGGCGGGCAGCTGGAACTGTCGGGCGCGCCGCTGTGCACCATCCACCAGACCTGTGACGAGGTAAACGTGCACCTGCGCGAAGTGCAGTCCGTGGCCGATGGCGCGGGCGTGCGGTTTCTGGGTTTGGGGGCCGCCCCGATCTGGAAACACGAGGACATGCCGGTAATGCCCAAGGGCCGTTATCGCCTGATGACCGATTACATGGCCAAGGTCGGCACCCACGGCACGCAAATGATGTATCGCACCTGCACGGTTCAGGTGAACCTCGATTTCGGGTCCGAAGCCGACATGGTGCAAAAATTCCGCGTGGCGCTGGCATTGCAACCCGTGGCCACCGCGCTGTTTGCCAATTCCCCGTTTTTCGAGGGCAAACCGAACGGCCACAAAAGCTGGCGTTCGCGCATCTGGCGCGATCTGGACCCCTCGCGCACCGGCATGCTGCCCTTTGTGTTCGAGGACGGCATGGGGTTTGAACGCTATGTCGAATACGCACTGGATGTGCCGATGTATTTTGTCTACCGCGACGGGAAATATATCGACGCGCTGGGCATGTCGTTTCGCGACTTTCTGAAGGGCGAATTGCCCGCCTTGCCGGGTGAAAAACCCACCATGTCGGATTGGGCGGATCACCTGACCACTCTGTTCCCCGAGGCACGGATCAAGCAATATATGGAAATGCGCGGCGCCGATGGCGGCCCGTGGCGTCGCCTGTGTGCCCTGCCTGCGTTCTGGACCGGCCTGATGTATGATCAGGGCGCGCTGGATGCGGCATGGGATCTGGTCAAGGACTGGGACGCCGAAACCCGCGAAGCGTGGCGTGTGGGGGCATCCGTTGATGCGCTCCAGGCCGAGGTTGGCGGGCGCACCATGCAGGATCTGGCCCGCGAGGTTCTGGCGATTTCCGAAGAGGGACTAAAGGCCCGCGCCAAACCCGGTGCTGGTGGCATGGTTCTGGACGAACGCCATTTCCTGAACGCGCTGATCGATAGTGTGGAAGAGGGCAAGGTCCCGGCGGACGAGCTGCTGGAGAAATACTACGGCGAGTGGAACGGGGATCTGAGCCGGATATACGGCGAGTATAACTACTGATTCAGGATCGGTCCGATTTTTGAAGGAATTGCGCTTTTGCAATAGATGTAGGCAAATGTGCCAGCCCATATCGGGGCAAAAACCATGCCCCACATAAATACGAAGTCCGCTTTGAGTGAATATTCTGTCATGTATCCTGCGCCTATTAACACCCTTGCCAGTACATGTGTGGCAAAATTGGTGATCACTCCAAGTAAGGCAAAGGCGCCAATGCTGGGTTTGCGGTAGCGCAGGAAAACGGCCATGACCGGGCCGCCGATAAATAAATACGGCAGCCCTCCGACGATAAGGGCAATGACGGGTACCAGGAAAATCCAGCAACCCAGAACCGCGACGGATATTGGGGCGATGATAAGGGCGAAAAAGAATGCGCCAATATCGATTTTTTGTCGTTCCAGTCGCGGGCTGCTGTTTTCCATAATAAACCCTCGGGTTTCCCTTGTTAGTGATTTTGGGGTGCTGGGTTTGCAACCACCCGCAACGTGGCAACCGCATTGCTGAACCCCATCCCCAACGCCATGCACACCAGACCCAGTGACAGCAAAAGGGCCGTTGCGGGCGCGCTGGAAATCAGGGGTAAGGCCACGGCGATCAGGAACACGCCGCCCGCTCCGATGGTCAGGTAACCCGTGGCGATGGTGATCGAGGCGGATTTGGCCGCACCAGTGGTTTGGGGGCAGTTTCCCATCGCCGCACCGATCTTCATGATCATGCCGACAAGCGCCAGCAACACAGCAAAGGACAGTGCGAAATAGGTGAGATAGATAAAGGTCATAACGGGTCTCCTTTCAAAGAGGGTGGGAATAGAGTTCACGCCGGAATTTGCGATACAGGACGGCGAAAATACCGCACCAGAGCGGGGCAAAGATCAGGCCAAATGCGAAGTACATGACGGCGACACTTAGCGCCGCTTCTAGCGGGTTGTTCACCATATAGAACAAGAAGACCAAAAACGGAGTCGCCAGGTTTGCAAGCAGACCTATGCCGGCAAAAACGTAGAAGGAGGGTTCATTGTAGCGCAGCCCGTTGGCCAGCAACGGACCCCCTGCAAGCAGATATGGCAGCCCGCCCAGTACAACAGCGAATACAGGGATCAGGAGCCAGAACCCCAACAATGCGACCAGCAGTGGTGCAAGGACCAGTGCCGCAAAGAAGGCAACCGGATCGACCAGATAACGATTTTGCGGGGCGTTTATTTCACTAATTTCTGTCATAACAGAAACTCCAAAGTAAAAAAATTAGCCGGATTTCGGCAGGAAGCGGGCAATTTTGGCGCCCAGTTTCATAATGGTCAGTTGCACGGAGCGGGGCAGGCGGTTGATGTCCTGATACCAGTTGTCCAGCTGCTCCATGATTTCCAGTGTGTTGGTCATGCGGGCGCGTATTTCTTTCGGGGTGCCGTCATCCTCGGCCTCTTTGGTGACGCGGCGCAGGGCGTCGATGGTGGGCAGGTATTCGCGTTCACGGCGTCCTTCGACAATCAGCGACACCATGTCAAACACATCCTGAACCGAGCTGAAATGATCGCGCCTGTCCCCCAATTCGCGGGTGGCTTTGACCAGTTTCCAGCCTTGCAGTTCTTTCAGGGCGGTCGAAACATTGGAGCGCGCCAACCCCAGAACATCGCAGATTTCTTCGGCCGTCATGGGTTTTGGCATGATGTGCAACAGCGCATGGATTTGCGCGACAGACCGGTTCACACCCCATTTGGTGCCCATTTCCCCCCAGTGCAGGATGAATTCGCGGGTGGCGGGGGTGAGGTCCATAGATTCGTTTCCTTATTTCTGTAATGACAGAAATATCAGAAATTATGCAGATGTAAACAAAAAACGCACAGCCTTTGCAAGCTGTGCGTTTCCAATGTCATTGCGAGTTTCCGGTCGGGTTAAGCCGCCCCGTACATCTCTTTCATCTGGCGATAGGTCAGCAGTTTGCGGTTCTTTTCGTCCCACAATTGCAGCTTTACGCAAGACAGGCTTTCGCGGATGGTCAGGCGCTGGGCCTCGTTCAACACGGGGAAATCGCGCAGCACTTCTTTCAGCCGGTAAAACGGAATGCGGGCATACATGTGGTGCACATGGTGGATGCCGATATATCCGGTCAGCCACTGCAGCGGCTCGGGCAGAACGTAATGCGAGCTGCCGTGCAAAGCGGCGTCGTGCAGGTTCCAGTTTTCGTCGCGGTCCCAGTAGGTGTTTTCAAACTGGTGCTGCACATAGAACAGCCAAACGCCAATCGTTGCGCCCATCACGGTGCTGGGCAGGAAGATCAGCAGCAAGGGCATCCAGCCGCCGAAATAGACGATGATGGCCAGCAGGGCCAGAATCGCGGCATTGGTGCCAAGGGCGCTATACCAGTATTTTGCACCGGATTTCATCATGCCCATAGGCAGGCGGTTGGTCAGCAGGAAAATATAGCTGGGGCCGATCAGGAACAGGATCACCGGATTGCGATAGAAACGGTATTTGAACCGTCCCCAGCGCGAAAGTGCCTGATATTCGTCAACGGTGATGGTATCGATATCGCCCAATTCGCGACGGTCCAGATTGCCCGAAGTCGAGTGGTGGATGTTATGTGCCCGTTTCCAGACATCGTAGGGCGTAACGGTAAACACCCCCAGCACACGCCCGACCCAGTCGCCGGTGATCCGGTTCTTGAAATAGGAGCTATGCCCGCAATCATGCTGGATGATGAACAGCCGCACCACGAAAAACCCGTTCAGCAGGGATAATGCGAATGTCAGCCAATAGCTGTAGGAAAGGGACCACCACGCCAGCGCCCAAAGGGCGATGAAGGGGCCAGCCGTCGCCGTTAGCTCCAAAAGGCTGCGAAACAGCTTTGGATCACGGTATTTTGCCAGATGGCGCACCCATTCGCGTGTCGTTTCGGGTTCGGTCGGTGCCATATGTGGCGAATTCGGGTTGTTCATGAAGGAGCCTGATAAGTATCGTTCCCGCTTGGATATAGGGAATATCGCGCGGCACAACATGTATTTTGGGTAATAGGACAGATTGCCCTAGGTTGCGCTGTTTTTCTTGCCTATTTTTGGTTCGGTTCCCGCAAGGATCCTTTTAATATTGGCCCAATGCCGGATATAGATCAAAATTCCCAGAACGATTCCCAGGTACAGTGGCTCTGTATTGCCCAGAACCGGCATCCATACGGGCGCGAAACCGGCGGCGGCCAGCGCCGCCAGTGACGATATCCGGAAAGTCAGCGCAAAGAACAACCATGTGGCGCAGGCGGCCAGACCCAGCGGCCAGTAAAGCGCCAGCAGGATGCCCAGAAACGTTGCCACCCCTTTGCCCCCGCGAAAGCCCAGCCAGACGGGGAACAGATGGCCCAGAAACGCCGCCAGCCCCGCGATTTGCGCTGCATCCTCGCCAATGAATGCGCGGGCCAGCAGCACTGCAACCGCCCCTTTGCCCGCGTCGAACAACAGCGTCAATGCGGCGGCCTTTTTGTTGCCGGTGCGCAGAACATTGGTCGCCCCGATGTTGCCCGAGCCGATTTCGCGCAGGTTGCCCAACCCCATCACTTTGGCCAGAACCATGCCAAAAGGGATCGACCCCAGCACATAGCCCAATACGCCCGCAAGGATTAGCATCTGCATGCTGCTGGTGATTTCCGGCATGGGTTATCCTTTTCTAAAGACTTCTTTGCCACCGACATAGGTCGACAGCACTTTGCCTTGCATCCGCTGTTCGTCAAAGGGGGTATTTTTCGATTTTGACTGTAGCTTGAAACGATCCATCACAAAAGGCGCATCCGGATCGAACAGCACCAGATCGGCAGGCGCCCCTTCGGCCAGCCGTCCGCCCTCCAGTCCCAGCCGTTTGGCGGGGTTCAGCGACAGTGCGCGCCAAAGGGTCGGCAGGTCCATATCGCCCGCGTGATACAGGCGCATCGCGGCGGGCAGCAGGGTTTCCAGCGCGACGGCACCGGATGCGGCCTCTTCATAGGGCAGGCGTTTGCTTTCCTCGTCCTGCGGGGTGTGCATCGAGGATATGATGTCGATCATCCCGCTGGCCACGGCGGCGACCAGCGCCTTGCGGTCATCCTCGCTGCGCAGGGGCGGTTTGACCTTAAAGAAGGTGCGGTAATTGCCCACGTCCAGTTCGTTCAGGGTCAGATGGTGGATGCTGGCCCCTGCGGTCACGTCCAGCCCCGCCGCCTTGGCGCGTTCCAGCGCGGGCAGGGCGGTGGCGGTGGACAGGTTGTCGGCGTGATAGGCGGCACCGGTCATTTCCACCAGCGCCAGATCACGTTCCAGCCCTATGCGCTCGGCCATGGGTGATACCGCGGGCAGGCCGCGTAAACTGGCGAATTTACCGCTGGTCACAGCCGCGCCTTTGGACATTACGGGGTCTTGCGGGTGGGCAATCACCAGTGCGTTCAGGCTGCGGGCGTAGGTCAGGCAACGGGCGAATACCTTGGTATCCGTCACCACACGGTCGCAATCGGTAAAGGCGGCGGCACCGGCGTCTTGCAGGAACCCCACCTCGACCATCTCGCGCCCCTCGCGGCCTTTGGTCAGGGCGGCCATCGGGATCATGCGCACTTGGGACGCCTCGCGCGCACGTCGCGCAACGAATTCCAGAACCTCGGGGCTGTCAATGGCGGGCATGGTGTCGGGGCGGGTGACTACGGTAGTCACCCCGCCTGCTGCGGCCGCCAGTCCGGCGGTGCGATAGCTTTCCTTGTGCCGCTCGCCCGGCTCGCACACCTTCACGCCGATATCGACAATGCCCGGCGCAAGGCATTTGCCACCACAATCCACCACATCGCCAACGGGGGCGGTGTTGATGCCGGTGATCACGCCATCCTCTACCGTCAGGCTGCCAATAGCATCGCTGCCGTTTTCGGGGTCAATCAGTCGGGCGTTTGTAAAGGTGATAGTCATTGTGCAGCGTCCAATGCGGTTTGCAATGATTTGAGGGCTTTCTTTGGGTTTTTGCAGCCGGTGATTGCCAAAGTATCCTTGCCATTAAAAGTATTCCAGTCCGAACGTTCTTTGGGAACGATAACGATATAGGGTGGGGGCTTTAGAAAACTATTGATTGCTCTGTAAAACCTTGGCGCAGTTTCAGGCATACCCGAGAGGTGGGGGCGGTGAATTGATGACAAGCCTATCTGGTCTGTAATTTTCCCGG
Source organism: Marinosulfonomonas sp. (assembly GCA_015494385.1). Lineage (GTDB taxonomy): Bacteria > Pseudomonadota > Alphaproteobacteria > Rhodobacterales > Rhodobacteraceae > Profundibacter. The sequence goes on along the minus strand of WGBJ01000475.1, from coordinate 1,229 downwards.
AAGCCAGACGTATATAGCGCTTGTTCGTGACCACATAGGAAATCCGACGTCGGAACAACCATTGCATCTGGCGCAGATATTCCGCGAGAACCAATGCGGCGCATAAAAACACCACACCGTAAACCAGAACAATGCCAAGCTTGCCAAACTGGAAGCCATTCCCGCTGATGCCTGTTAAGATTGTCGAGAAAATTGCGAAAAATACTATTGGGCCGATAAATACCATAACCGGTAACAAGGCTACCCTGCGCCAATTTCCGACTGGTGTAATCGAAGGTTTGCATTGCCAAACAATATGCTCCCCTTCTTCAAGAAAGTCTTGAGCATTAGGAAGGCGTTTGCCGATTTCCCCTGGCTTCTGGCTGTATCTGGCTTCAGCTGTATCAACCTGATCATCAGTGGAAGGGATGGCTGTCATTTTGCAGCATCCACGGCATTTTTCAGAAACTCGCGAAGCTTTTGAGGGTTATTGCAACTAGGAAAACCAATGTACGCCCCCCCATTCATGGGGATGGCTGCGGTTATCTCGCCCTGATCTATTATGATCTCGTCGTTTTTTGCGTTCTGGAAAAGGGCGGTCATGGCTTGTTTCTTTGCAGGTCGCGGAGCAGGCCGTAAACTTTCAACCCGTCCTTAATACGTTCAAAACCGATCTTGTGCTCATAGCTGCCGTTTTTATTACGCCGCATTTCCGAGGTAAAATAGACCGTTGGCAAATCGCCTTTCTCCAGTTCCAGCGACATGTCCCGCGTGATCGGATAGGATTTCAGCTTGCGTCCGCGTATCGGCAGGTCGGTGGCGATAAAGGCGTGTTTGTTGGTCAGAGTATACCATGTGTTGCGGCGGCGGTAAGGCCCCCAGAATATCGGGGCCAAGGCCAGCAGGATACCAACAGTGAAATGCAACAGGCCGAACATCCAGAAACTGCCGCCGGTTGCTGCGGCGCCAATCATCCAGAACAGGGCAAAACCGGCAAAGAAGCCGCCAAAGATCATCATTGGGATATGGCGGGCGCTAAAGTAGACACGGCCATCGGGCACCCCTTGCCAGACGATCTTTTCGTCCTGCTCAAAGATACCTTCCCAACCGGCCGGGATCGTCATGCCATCCCCCTGTCGCGAGCGGATAGGATGGCGTTTACGGTGCCTTCCGGATCGGCCAGATATTTCAGCATGTATTTGTCGCCGGTGTGGGTGATCACCTGCACGGCGGAAAACAGGCTGCGCACG
>WGBJ01000474.1 GCA_015494385.1 Marinosulfonomonas sp. | reverse complement strand
TTGCCGGTTATTGGCAGATGCCGGAAAAAACCGCCGAGGAATTTCGCGATGACGGGTTTTTCATCACCGGCGATATGGCCACGATGGAGCCTGACGGGCGGATCAGCATCGTTGGTCGGGCCAAGGATCTGATCATCACCGGCGGGTATAATGTGTACCCCAAAGAGGTGGAAATCGAGATCGACAACCTGCCCGGCGTCAAGGAATCCGCTGTGATCGGCCTGCCGCACACAGATCTGGGGGAAGCCGTCACCGCCGTAGTTGTCGCCCATGAAAACGCGCAGCCAAGCCAGGATGAAATCAGTGCGGTTCTGGCTGAAAAACTGGCGCGATTCAAACAGCCCCGAAAAATACTGTTCGTGCCGGAATTGCCCAGAAACACGATGGGGAAAGTGCAGAAAAAAGCCCTGCGGGAACAGTATCGGGATTTATACGCCTAGAAACCAGACCCTAACTAACGCGGGGCATGCTTTCTTGCGTTGTTGCCTGCTCCAGATCACGGCTTAACTGCAAAAGCAAAATCGCGGTGGACTCCAAAGGCTCCTCGCCGGTTTCAAGCTGCATCAGGGTCAGTTGATCCAATGCTTCCTGAAACTGGTTTGTGATCCATTCATGCTCTGCTGTTCGCGGATCAATTAGGGTCAGCCTGTCGGTCATCTCCATCACAATATTATAGCTGGATTGAATGAGGCCTCTCACCTCCGGGTCATCGGCATTTTCAAATTTTGAAATCAGATCCCTGGTCATGGCATTCCATTCGGACAGCAACGGATGTTCCGGTGTCATGCCAGGGGCCTTCCGACCGGTTGCGTTGAAATCCACCGGCTGGTTATCAATCTTTCTTCCAGTTTGGGATCCGGAAACGAACCCTGTGTTGGGCACTCCAGCAACATGGGTACCGCTGCTTTTCTCGCCACTCCCTGCTTGCCTCATTTTCTCAAGAAACGGGATAAGCTGGTTTTCGATAATTGCAGCGGCATCTACCAGTTTCTTTTCGCGGATCGGGTCTGCAATGCTTTTGATGGCCGCAAATATTGCTTCGCCGCCACATTCCTTCCAGGCCTCTTTATCCTGCACGACACCACCTGGCGCAGCTTGTAATGCTCTGGGGGCAGCAACGGGAATAATCGACTGGAATAGCTCTCCAGCCTCTTTCCGAATACGCTGCATAACCCTGTCCATACTGCGTTTAACGGCTGGCAGATCAATATGGGTAACAACAAGGATACTGTTTTTGCGGTTGATCGCGGGTAGGCTGGACCAGGTGTATCTTTCGCTTTCGCGCCATGCCTGAACAGCGTTTGTGCACCAGATCGTGGCCTCGGAACTTGTGATCAGATGCTGCATTTTACTGTCGTCGCTAAGGGGGTCACTGGTTCCCGGACTATCAAAAATATTGATATTTTTCAGAAATGGATTGGGCGTTGTGACCAGAATGAAATCCGGGTCCATCTTGACCGCAGCATCAAAATTAACGTCCTTGACCGGCACCAGTTTTTTCTGGTCCCACCAGCCCGCCGCGATTTGTGTTGTCTGGCCATAGCGAAACAACAACGGGGGCAACTCACTTGCAAGAACACTGGTCGGGATCAGTTTTTTTCCCACCAAAAGATTTGTTAATGTGGACTTTCCGGCACTGAATTCCCCGGCAACAATAATCCGCACCGGTGTGCACAAACGGTTATACAGCTTTCGCGCCCGCTTGCGCATTGGCCCTGCTTCTTTTGGAACCGGTCCAAGATCGGGATCGGTTGCCTGAATAAAATTGTGTAAAAAGGAAATCTGTTCTTTTGCAATCACTGAATAATTCATTTTTCACCACCTACTGTTTCGAGCATTGACCTAACTTCAACAAGCGTTTCCACCAACATTTCGGCGGTTTCCAAATCCGTAGATGCCTGCTGCATCCTGCGCCTTCTGGTGCGATTTTCCTGATTTGAATGGATTTTCCCGTCCCTGCCCTGCTCGGAAAAAATATCCAGATGATAGGACACATCCTCGATATACTCGCCCATTAAACGCTCGATGGCGGCCTCGATTTCCGACCGCCCTTTGCCCACCATTTCAGAGCAGATATCCGTGAACTGCTGGTTGGCTGTATCAACGGCCTGACGGATTTTTCCCCGCGGGAAACCCAGCAAACCGTTCAACCAGCTTGCTGTCAAATCCAGTGAAACCGTCCGGTACAAAGCATCCGTTTTCGGCAACAGGGTTCCCAGAAACCATGTATTTGCCCGAACGGACTTCATATTGTCGCGGATCTCTTCGCAAAACTCTTCACCCAATGATTCATTCAGCAATACGATCTCGTCGACCAGGCTGTTGCGGATGGCCTCGAATGCCAGCGTATAATGTTCCCTTAGCGTTTCCCGCAATGGATCAAGGTCACAGTGATAGGTTTCACCGCGCTTCAATTCGGAAATATCGGTAAGGATGGTTTCGTAATAGTTGTCCGAATAGCCGTTTATGGTAAAAACCAGATCGCCTTCCAGTTCCTGCCAGCCATCAGCCGCGCTTGTTTTCAACGACTTAAAAACCGATTTGATCTGGGCGCGGGCCAGTATCACAAGCTGGTTTTTTTCCTCGCGAGTCAGAATAGGTGCCGCATTGGCATCTTCGCGGATCAGGTTGTCTATCCGGACACGGGTTTGCTCGATCGCCTGCCGAGACAAGTTTTCAAGGTCGGTCACTGCCTCGATCAGATCGGTCGTGGCGGCTTTATGATAAATCATATCCGACAGCGCTTCTTCCAGTTGCGGCAAACCGGAGGCCACATAGGCCGAGGCGCGCAATTGGGCATTTTCCAAATCGGCGGGCGTTGCTTTTGCTACCTGCTCCTCAAGGCCGCAAACCTTGATGAAATCCCTAAGCACCTCAGGATCGAGAACTTTATCATTTTCGTTCAGCGCATAGTCAGCCCAGGCTGCACTGCCCAGAACCACCGGAACCTCTTTGCCGTTCAGCTCGCGGCGTAGTTGGCCAACAACCCGCTTGCGCAGCTTTTCCAGTTCCTCGGCCGAGGCTGTAACCTCGTCCACCCGATTTACGAATACAACAATCTGGTCCTGATTTAACGCCTTAAGCAAACGGACAAGCCGCAGGTCAACATTGGTCAGGGACTGATGTGCGGACAGAACGACAACAAAGAAATCTGCGGTTTCAAGGCTCTGCTGGGTAATCTCTTCGCGGATCAATAGCGGATCATTGACGCCGGGCGTGTCCATAATACACATCGGACAGCCAAAGGGTTCCTGTTCAAAAAATACTTCGGCTGCGCGGGTGATGTCGCTGAAACGGCCCGTGATAGACGTGGTAACAGGTTGATCCGGGCAATCGCCAGCGCAGACATAACGCGACATGATTTCACTGTTGATAGTGTTGAATTTGTGCGATTGGCCCAGCAGGGATTCAAATTTATCACTAAGCCGCAGTTTTGCCCGCTCGCGCATGGCATCGACCTGATCGAACAACTGCTCGCTTTTGTAATCCTCCAGCAATCCGTCGGTCAGCTCGCCCAGCCGCCCACCGCGTGTGGCCAGTTGATACC
>WGBJ01000473.1 GCA_015494385.1 Marinosulfonomonas sp. | reverse complement strand
GACGCCGCGCGTTCATAAGGTGAAAGGTGCTGGGCGTATGCGGGCAGTTGATCGAAATGATGTCCATCCGCGCCACCATCTGGTCCAGACTTTCCCAATAGGTCGCTTCCAGTTCGGCTTCGATATCGGCATGTAAACGATGGCGGTTGTGGTAATGCACCTGCATCCCGAAGGCCGCCGCGCGCCGCGCCACCGCCTGCCCGATCCGGCCCATGCCCAGAATACCCAGCCGGCGACCACCCAGCCGCCCGCCCAGCATCGCGGTCGGGGACCAGCCCTGCCAGTCACCGGATTGCATCAGGGCCAGCCCTTCGGGAATCCGCCGCGTCACCGCCAATATCAGCGCCATCGTCATATCGGCGGTGTCTTCGGTCACCACACCGGGAGTGTTGGAGACCAGCACGCCGCGCTGGCGGGCGGTTTGCACGTCGATATGGTCAATCCCCGCGCCGTAGTTGGCGATCAGACGCAGTTTGTCCCCCGCCTGTGACAGCATCGCCGCATCCACTGTATCGGTCAGGGTGGGCACCAGAACATCGGCCCGTTTCATCGCTGCGACGATTTCATCGCGGCTCATCGGAGCATCGGAATCGCGCAATTCGACGTCGAACAATTCCTTCATCCGGGTCTCGACCACCTCGGGCAACCGTCGCGTTACAACAACACTCAATCGTTCAGCGGGCATGATGCACTCCCTTAATCTCTTTCTTTGGCGCAGCTTTGGTCGTAGAGTGGCGCAACAATCGACGGGGCACAAGAACTCCGCGAGGGTCAAAGGCAAAAAAGGCAAGGTATCGGGTAAAGATGGGCAGGATTTTCCCTTTGCGCATGGTCGCAATCATCATCGCAATCGTTTTCACCAGCGGGTTGGCGGGTATTGGCCATGCCGATACCGTTGCATCGGGGGGCGAACGCGGCCCTGTCACCAATCTGCCAATCCCGCGCTTTGTGTCGCTCAAGGCGGCTGAGGGCAACGTGCGCCGCGGCCCCAGCCTGACCCACCGTATCGACTGGGTGTTCAAACACCGCGGCATGCCGCTGGAAATCATCGCCGAATATGGCCACTGGCGCCGTGTGCGCGACCGTGACGGTCAAGGTGGCTGGGTGCATTATTCGCTGCTGTCCGGCGTGCGCACCGTGATCGTCGAGGAAGACCTGCTAACGCTTTACGCCCGTCCTGACCCCAAATCACAGGAAAACGCCCGTCTGGAAATGGGCGTGATCGCGCGGCTTGGAAAATGCACGATCGACTGGTGCCGCCTGAGTGTGGACGGCCAACGCGGCTGGGCGCGCAAATCGGCGCTTTGGGGTGTGAAACCGGACGAGATCAGGGAATAAGCCCGCGCCCTTTCAACAGCGCCTTCACCCCCGGCATCCGCCCGCGAAACGCGGTATATAGCTCCTCGGGGTCGCGTGAACCACCTGCCGACAGGATGTGCTTCTCCAGCCGTTTCGCCATCTCGGGGTCAAATGCGCCGCCCGCGTCCTCAAATGCCTCGAACGCATCGGCATCCATCACCTCGCTCCACATATAGCTGTAGTAGGCGCTGGAATAGCCGTCGCCGGAAAACACATGCGCGAATTGTGGTGTGGTGTGGCGCATGCGGATGGCATGGGGCATGCCGATGCCCTCCAGAACTTCGGCCTGTTTCGCCATCGGATCGGTCGGGGCCGCGCCGTTGTGAAACTCCAGATCAACCAGCGCCGAGGCCACATATTCCACCGTGGAAAACCCCATGTCATATGTCCCTGCCGCCAGCAACCGTTTCAACAGGTCGGCGGGCATCGGCGCGCCGGTTTCGGCATGGGTTGCGAATTTTTGCAGCACTTCGGGCACTTCCAGCCAGTGTTCATACAGTTGGCTGGGCAATTCTACGAAATCCCGCGCAACGGACGTGCCGGACACGGATTCATAGGTCACATCCGACAGCATCTGGTGCAGCGCATGGCCGAATTCGTGAAACAGCGTGCGGGCGTCATCGAACGACAGCAACGCAGGATCGCCTTTGGTGAAATTACAGACATTCACCACGATCGGGCGCACGTCGCCACCCAGTTTGCGCTGACTGCGCATCGCCGAACACCACGCGCCCGAGCGTTTTGATCCACGGGCGAAATAATCACCGATGAACACCGCCACATGTTTGCCGCCGCGCGTCACCTCCCACGCGCGGGCGTCCTCGTGATACAGGGGCACATCCAGCGGGGTAAACTCCAGCCCGAACAGGCGGTTGGCGCTATCAAAGGCGGCCTCGATCATCCGGTCCAGTTGCAGGTAGGGTTTGATCTCAGCCTCGTCCAGATCATGCTCGGCCTTGCGGCGTTTTTCGGAATAATAGCGCCAGTCCCAAGCCTCCAACTCGCCGTTGATGCCATCGGCGTGCATCAT
>WGBJ01000472.1 GCA_015494385.1 Marinosulfonomonas sp. | reverse complement strand
GACGGGGCAGAGGTCGTGGACGGCGAGAAAGTCGAATCCATGCTGGATCAATACGTCCCCTTCAAACCCAAGAAAAAGTGGATGGCGCGGATGATGTCTTTCGGGCGTTAGCCGGGCAAACCCGCGGCTTGCAATGTATTCAATATTCTATATATGTGGGGGTAATTCCCTGCTTCACCAAACGAGGATATTCCAATGAACGCACAACGCATGACCATGACCCTTGCGGGTACCTTTATTCTGATCGCCCTTGGCCTTGGCCAGATGTACGGCCAATTCGATCTGACCACCATGAGCTGGCTCTGGTTTGTGATTTTTGTCGGTGTGAACCTGTTTCAATCCGGCCTGACAGGTTTCTGCCCGCTGACCAAAATCCTGAAGGCCATCGGCCTGCAATAAGCGGTACCATACCGGACCAAAAAGCGCGGCGGGTTTCCCCTCCGCGCTTTTTCTTTGTCTGGCCGGATTTCCATTTTCCCGAAATATCCCCGCCGGAGGCAAGCGCGCCGGCAGGCGCGCCCTAGAAATCACCCTCTGCGGCGCGTTTCAGAATGTCCTGCATGATGTCTTTGACTTCCAGCGCTTCTTTCAACAGCTCCGGTGGCAGGGTCTTGCCGCCATAAATCATCATGTCCATGTCCAGCGTGTAAATCCACAGCTGGCCGGTTTCATCTTCCACCAGCGACACACGGCAGGGCAGATAGGCCGCATAGGCCAGATCATGTTCGATCATCTTGGCGGCGGTCAGCGGGTTGCAATACAGATAGATGTTCAGTTTACGCCAAGGTGTACCATTCATCGCCGCAACCTGATCACCTAGCGGTAGTTCACCAACGCCCCGGATATTGCGGTCAATCGCGATCTGTTTGATGGATTGATCGACCTCTTCAAAGGTCAGCCCCTCGGCCACTTTGGCTTTCCAGACGGTCGCGGCGGCACCGTTGCCGGTTTCGACCAGCCGGTCCATCATGCCTTTGTAGGTGTCAAACGCCTGATCGTCGAAGCCGTCAAAGGCGGTTTTGTATTTATACAATGTCGGCCCAAGCCAGACAGCAAGCCCGACGGCGACAACACCCAGAAGGGCAAGAATGTTGCGGATGAAAGTCATGGTAAATCTCCAGATTGCCTGTTGGCGGTAATATATTAGAATACATGAATATAGAGATTGGGCAAATGCCTGTTTCAGAAATCTTCCCCAAGCCCGCCCAGTTCGCAAACAACACGCCATTCTTCGGGCGTAACCGGTTGCACGGAAAGGCGCGAATTTTTGACCAACACCATATCGGCCAGTCGCGGGTCATCCTTGCACATTTGCAGCGTGACGGGGTTCGGCAGGGTTTTCACCGCCTTGATGTCCACACATTCCCAGCGCGGATCATCCGTTGTGCTGTCCGGATGGGCCTCGGCAATCACCTCGACAATGCCGACGATCATCTTGTCCTTTTGCGACAGATAGAAAAACCCCAAATCCCCCACCTGCATCTGCCGCATGAAATTGCGCGCCTGATAATTGCGCACGCCATCCCATTCCTCGCCCTCTTCGCCTTTGGCCAGCTGGTCTTCCCAGCTCCAGGTCGAGGCCTCGGATTTGAACAACCAGTATGCCATCAGCCAATCACCTTTTTCCATTGGCGCAGGGTGGTTGATTGGAACAACCCCGCCTTGGCGTAGGGGTCATTTACGGCCCATGTTTCGGCCTCGGACATATTGCCGACATTCAGGATCAGCAACGAGCCGCACATATTGCCGTCCGCATCCAGAAACGGACCGGCAAGGTCTACCACACCGGTTTCCGCGACATAGGCAAGGTGTGCCTCGCGGTTGTCCATACGGATCTGCAGGGCGTCGGGTTTGTCGATGGCGATCAGGCAAACTTGCATAAGGTCACTCCTTTTTCAACGGGCGGGAAAGCAGGGCTTCCATCGCCTTCTGGATGGTGGTTTTTTCGGTCAGAACGGCGGCAATCACCTCGGTGATCGGCATTTCAACATTGCGGTTTTTGGCAAGGTTAGAGACTGCTATCGCCGTTTTTGCACCCTCGACCGTGATATTCGGATCAAAGGGTTTTCCCTGCCCCAAGGCCAGCCCGTAGGAATAGTTTCGCGACTGCTCGGACGTGCAGGTCAGCGTTAAATCCCCGAACCCCGACAGGCCGGACAGCGTTTGCGCCTTGGCGCCCATGTCCTGTGCCAACCGCTGCATTTCCGCATAGCCGCGCGTCATCACGGCGGCGCGTGCGCTTTCGCCCAGTCCGGCACCCATCGCGGCGCCGCAGGCGATGGCGACCACGTTTTTCAACGCCCCGCCCAGTTCGGCACCGGTGGTGTCGGTGGTGCGGTACAGGCGCAGGTTTTCGGTGGACAGTTCGGTTTGCAGCGCCGCGCCGATCTTGTCATCCGCGCAGGCCAGCGTCAGGGCGGTGGGCAGGCCTTTTGCGATGTCATGGGCAAAGCTGGGGCCAGTCAGGATGGCGGGGGTGGCATTGGGGCAGATTTGTGCCAGCGTGGCAACGGGGCCAAGGCCGGTTTGCAGATCGACCCCTTTGCAACAGGCCACAAGCGGGTGGTTGGCCAGCAGGTCAGCGTGTTCGGTGGCGAAACCGGCCAATTGCTGCATCGGCGTGGCAAGTAGCAGGGTTTCGGCCTGTGTGGCCGTCTGAATGTCGGCGGTAACGGTCAGGGAATCGGGGAAGCGGTGGCCGGACAGGCGTTTACTGTTTTCACGGTCCGTTTGCATCGCTTTTGCACGGTCCGCATCCCGCGCCCACAGGATGACGGGTTGACCATTCCGCGCCAGCGAAATTGCAAGTGCGGTTC
>WGBJ01000471.1 GCA_015494385.1 Marinosulfonomonas sp. | reverse complement strand
CTCGTACCCCGCCAAAGCCGCTGTCAGAAATTCCGCCCCGGTGGCCCCGACCTGCTGCGCAACGGCCAAAGCCGCTGGGAAAATCGTAACACTGGGATGGCCGATATGCAGGAAATGGGTGTCGTCAAAATCCAGTGCGTGGCTGATCGTCCCGTTCGCCAGCGCCGCCGCACGGGCAGGCACGGCCACATCGGTGCCAAACACGAACGCTTCGCCCCTACCCCCCTCGGCCAGCACCATATCGCGCAATTTCACGCTGACCGGTTCATCCACCCCGGCCAGACCCACCACACACCAGTCCAGCAGCGACAGGCGGAACACCTCGCGCACATCCTCCGGCACGCCGGACCAGTCCAGCCCCAGCGCAAATTCGATTATTCTGTCCTGAAAACCGCAATCACTCACGCAGCCTGATCCCGTGAAAACCGCACGATCGCCTGTGCCAGCACATCCAGCGGATCAACCTTGATCGCACCGGGGTCAAGTGCGCGCTCCAGCAGCGAAAATTCGGTACAGCCCATCAGTTGCACATGCGCGCCCTGCCAGATCAGGTTGTGCGAGGCCTGAACCACCTTGTTGCGCACCGAAGGCGTTGGCCCCGTGGCGCGTATCTCGCGGATCGCGTCCAGCAGCATATCGGAATCCTCGGGGTAAACCGCCTCTCCGCCGCAGGCATTGATCGCCGCGTCAAAGATGCCGGTTTCCTGCAACGCGGGCGAGCCAAGCACGCCCACCTTTTCCCCCTTGCGCGCCGCCGCACAAGCGGTTTTCGATGTCAGCAACACCATGTCCAGCAAGGGAATATCCACCGCCGCCGCCAATTCACCGGCAAACTGGTGCGAGGCATTGCAGGGCATCGCCAAGGCTTCGGCGCCGGACTCCTGCATCCGTTTGGCCATATCCACCAGCACCGGCAAGGGATCGGCCCCGTCCCCGTCCACCAATGAGGGCAGCTTGGTGTCCAGATCGACCACCAGCGGCACATCCTCGCTTCGGCGTCCGGTTTTTGCTGCCGCCTTAATCCGTTCCAGCAGGGCCTGTGCCGGCTCCGGCCCCATTCCGCCCAGAATTCCTACCGTGCGCATTTCCACAATGTCCTCTTCCAGTCGTCAAATCCCGCGTTACGGCACAGCATCCAGCCATACCGGTTCGGGGATTCCCTTAATCCGTGTGTTTCACACAGTTTTGAACTTTCGCGGCCCAAAGCCAACAGTTTTCTTTAATCGGGTGATTTTCAGCAATTTCAAACTGGCCTTAAAGCGATTTGAAAACTGGCCCTATTCCCTGTCTGCATGACCTCCTATGCCTGCTATAACGGCATGGGAACGTCCTGCCTTCTTTCACAAAATATAGGGATCAAGCCGATGAAAATGACCACAGAAGAAGCCTTTGTCAAAACGCTGCAAATGCACGGAATCGATACTGCTTTCGGCATTATCGGCTCGGCCTTCATGCCGATTTCCGATCTGTTCCCAAAGGCGGGAATCACATTCTGGGACTGTGCCCATGAATATACCGCCGGTATGATGGCTGACGGCTTTGCGCGTGCCTCTGGCAAAATGGCCATCGCCATTGCCCAGAATGGCCCCGGCATTGCCAACCTCGTCACCCCTGTGAAAACCGCCTACTGGAACCACACGCCGATGCTGCTGATCACCCCGCAGGCGGCCAATAAAACCATGGGTCAGGGCGGCTTTCAGGAAGTCGAGCAAATGCGCATGTTCTCTGATTGCGTCGCCTATCAGGAAGAGGTGCGCGACCCGTCCCGCATGGCCGAAGTGCTGAACCGCGTGATCACCAAGGCCAAACGCCTGTCCGCGCCCTGCCAGATCAACATCCCGCGCGATTACTGGACACAGGTGATCGACATCACCCTGCCGCAGATCGTTGAATTCGAACGCCCCGCCGGTGGCTCTGATGCCATCGCGCAGGCAGCTGACCTGCTGTCAAACGCCAAATTCCCGGTGATCCTGAACGGGGCCGGTGTGGTGATCGGTGGCGCTATTCCCGCCAGTCAGGCGCTGGCCGAAAAGCTGGATGCCCCGGTTTGCTGTGGCTACCAGCACAATGATGCCTTCCCCGGATCGCACCCGCTGTTTGCCGGCCCTCTGGGTTATAACGGCTCCCGCGCCGCGATGGAGCTGATCGCCAAGGCCGACGTGGTGCTGGCGCTTGGCACCCGTCTGAACCCGTTCTCCACCCTGCCCGGATATGGCATCGACTATTGGCCAATGGATGCGAAGATCATTCAGGTCGATATGAACCCCGACCGCATCGGCCTGACCAAACCCGTGACCGTGGGCATTGCGGGGGATGCAAAACAGGTGGCCGAACAAATTCTGGCGCAATTGTCCGATACCGCCGGTGACGCTGGCCGCAAGGAACGGGTGGACCTGATTGCACAAACCAAATCCGCATGGGCGCAAAGCCTGACCTCGATGGACCACGAGGAAGACGACGAGGGCACCGACTGGAACCAGCGCGCCCGCGCCGACAAACCCGACGCCATGTCACCGCGTCAGGCTTGGCGCGCGATTCAGGCGTCCTTGCCCAAAGAGGCGATCATTTCATCCGACATCGGCAACGTCTGCGCCATCGGCAACGCCTATCCGACGTTTGAAAACGGGCGCAAATACCTTGCCCCCGGCCTGTTCGGCCCCTGCGGCTATTCCCTGCCCGCGATCCTTGGCGCGAAAATCGGTCGCCCCGATAC
>WGBJ01000470.1 GCA_015494385.1 Marinosulfonomonas sp. | reverse complement strand
GCCCGGGGTCGCGGCACTGGAAGGGGCATAAGTTTTTAGGGACTGATAGCGCCAACAGCATTGCACACCACCGTATACCTTTATAGAGCAGTAGGAAAATCTGCTGCTCTTGAAAGGATGACGCGATGAAAGCGACACGGATTGTCCAGAAAATTCTATCGAATTACGAAGCCGACTGCCCGGGTGTAAAGGCCAACCTCTGCCGCATCCTGATGAACGGCAAACTGGGTGGCACCGGCAAGATGATCATCCTGCCGGTCGATCAAGGGTTCGAACATGGCCCTGCGCGCTCGTTCGCGCCCAATCCAGCGGCTTATGATCCGCATTACCACTACCAGCTGGCCATTGACGCCGGTCTGAACGCCTATGCCGCGCCCTTGGGCATGCTGGAAGCCGGTGCCGACACTTTCGCCGGACAAATCCCGACCATCCTGAAGGCCAACTCGGCCAATTCTCTGATCCCTTCTGAATCCGCAAAAGATCAGGCCATCACAGCATCGGTTGACGACGCCTTGCGCATCGGGGCTTCGGCCATCGGCTTTACCATCTATCCCGGATCCTCGCAGGGTCTGGAAATGTTCGAGGAAATCTCGGCCATGCGCGAAGAGGCTGCAGCCAAGGGCGTTGCAACTGTAATCTGGTCCTACCCGCGCGGCGAAGCACTGGACAAAGATGGCGAAACCGCAATTGATGTGGCCGCCTATGCAGCCCAGATTGCGGCCCTTCTGGGCGCGCATATCATCAAAATCAAACTGTCCACCGATCATCTGTTCCTGCCCGAAGCCAAAAAGGTCTACGAGGACGAAAAGATCGACATCGCAACCCAAGCCGCCCGTGTGAAACATTGCATGGACTCCAGCTTTGCCGGTCGTCGTATCGTGGTGTTTTCCGGCGGCTCGAAAAAAGGCGCCGACAGCGTTTACGACGATGCCCGCGCCATTCGCGACGGTGGCGGCAACGGCTCGATCATCGGGCGCAATACCTTCCAGCGCAGCCGCGAAGATGCGCTGGCGATGCTGGGTAAACTGGTCGACATCTACAAAGGCAAGGCCTGACCGGCTGCGGGCTCGCCTGCGCCACACAGACCCAGAAAACAGCAACCCTCTGGCCCCGCCAGAGGGTTTCCTTTTATCAACAGAGTCCAATAAGTCACAGGTATCGCGGAAAAATGCCTATTGTCCCCCTGACGGGGGATTCACAAACCTGTCGGCATATGCCATTGTAGCCAAAGCCGCATCAAGACGGCATTTCGAGGCAAGGCATAATGACCATTCAACGTAAACGTCCGGCAATCGGTGGAGTCCTGTATTTCGGCTTTACCTTTGCGCTCGGCCTCTATTTCGCCTTTGCCGCCATTCAGGGCGACTACGGGGTGTTCCGCCGTATCCAGATCGACGCAGAAGCTGATGCCCTGCGCAGCGAGTTGGCCAGCCTTAGCGAGCATGTGCAGCGGATGGAAAACAAAACCCACCGCCTGTCTGACGAATATCTGGACCTTGACCTGCTGGACGAACAGGCCCGCAGTGTATTGGGCATGTTGCGCGCCGACGAAATCGTCATCCGTTAAAATCTTTTCTCGCACTTCCCGCCGCTTTGCTGTAGAATATAGTTTAACACTAAACTACTTAGCAAAACGCGAGGGCCCCTCCCTATGGCAGCCAAGAAACCTTCAAAGAAATCAAATGTTTCCAGGGATGAACTGTTAAAGTTCTATCGCGAAATGCTGTTGATCCGTCGATTCGAGGAAAAGGCGGGCCAGCTGTACGGCATGGGTTTGATCGGCGGGTTCTGCCATCTTTACATCGGGCAAGAGGCTGTGGTTGTCGGGCTCGAGGCCACTACCAAAGAGGGCGACAATCGACTGACATCCTATCGGGACCACGGTCATATGTTGGCCTGTGGCATGGACGCCAAAGGTGTGATGGCCGAACTGACCGGCCGCGAGGGCGGCTATTCCAAAGGCAAGGGCGGCTCGATGCATATGTTCTCGAAAGAGGCGCATTTTTATGGTGGCCACGGCATTGTCGGCGCGCAGGTTCCAATCGGCGCGGGGCTGGCCTTTGCCGATAAATACAAGGGCAACGATAACGTCACCTTCACCTATTTCGGCGATGGCGCCTCGAATCAGGGGCAGGTTTACGAAACCTTCAATATGGCGTCGCTTTGGAAACTGCCGGTGATTTTCGTGATTGAAAACAATCACTATGCGATGGGCACCTCTTTGGAGCGCGGCTCCTCCACCCCCGAACTATACACCCGTGGGCTGGCCTTCGGCATCCCCGGTGAATCGGTCGACGGTATGGATGTTCTGGCGGTGAAGGCTGCTGGCGAAAAGGCGGTCGCCCATTGTCGCGCCGGCAATGGCCCCTACATTCTGGAAATGGTCACCTACCGCTATCGCGGCCATTCCATGTCGGACCCTGCCAAATACCGGTCCCGCGAAGAAGTGCAGAAAATGCGCGAGGAACATGATGCAATCGATCATGTCCGCCAGATGCTGTTGCAGGGCAAACATGCCTCCGAGGACGATCTGAAAGCGATTGATAAAGAGATCAAGGCGGTGGTGAATGAATCCGCCGATTTCGCCCGCGAAAGCCCCGAACCGGCGCTGAGCGAACTGTGGACAGACATCTACGCTGACGCGTAACCATCGGACAAGACGGAGAAATAATACATGGCAACCGAAATTCTAATGCCCGCGCTTTCCCCGACGATGGAAGAAGGCACATTGGCGAAATGGCTGGTAAAAGAAGGCGATAAAATCGAACCCGGCATGGTGATTGCCGAAATCGAAACCGACAAGGCAACGATGGAATTCGAGGCTGTTGACGAAGGCATCATGGGTAAAATCCTGATCCCCGAAGGCACCGAAGGCGTGGCGGTGAACACCCCGATTGCCGTGCTGATCGAAGAGGGTGAGGATACCGATGCCATCCCCGAACCCGCCGCCGCGCAGGGCAAGGCCCCGACAGCCGAGGTCACTCCGGCACAGGTCACCGCCCCCGTCAAGGTTACAGCCCCAGAAGACCCGGAAATCCCCACCGGCACGGAAATGAAACCGACCACCGTCCGCGAGGCCCTGCGTGATGCAATGGCCGAGGAAATGCGCCGCGATGAAACCGTCTATCTGATGGGCGAAGAAGTCGCGCAATATCAGGGCGCCTATAAGGTGTCCCAGGGATTGCTGGACGAATTTGGGGAAAAACGTGTGATCGACACCCCGATCACCGAGCATGGCTTTACCGGCGTTGCTGTTGGTGCCTCGTTCGGCGGACTGAAACCGATTGTCGAATATATGACCTTCAACTTTGCCATGCAGGCGATGGATCAAATCATCAACTCTGCGGCAAAAACACGTTACATGTCCGGCGGCCAGTTGGGCGCCCACATCGTATTCCGTGGCGCCAATGGTGCTGCCTCGCGCGTGGCCGCCCAGCACAGTCAGGATTACGCCGCTTGGTATACGCAAATTCCGGGGTTGAAGGTGGTGATGCCTTACTCTGCCGCCGACGCCAAAGGCCTGCTGAAAACCGCGATCCGCGATCCCAATCCTGTGATTTTTCTGGAAAACGAAATCCTTTACGGCCAGACCTTCGATGTGCCGGTAC
>WGBJ01000469.1 GCA_015494385.1 Marinosulfonomonas sp. | reverse complement strand
GTCGGCAACAATGTGGTGATGGCCAATCAGGTCGCCATCGCCGGTCATTGTGTGATTGATGATGATGTGATCATTGGCGGGCTTTCGGGCATCCATCAGTTCGTGCGGGTTGGCAAAGGGGCGATCATCGGCGCTGTGACCATGGTCACCAATGATGTGATCCCTTACGGGTTGGTGCAATCCTCGCGCGGGGCGCTGGATGGTTTGAACCTTGTCGGTCTGAAACGGCGCGGGGTGGATCGTGCCGACATCACGGCACTGCGTGCCGCCTATCAGATGCTGGCCCAGGGCGAGGGGGCCTTTCAGGAGCGCGCCGCCCGTCTGGCCGCTGAAAACGACAGTGCCTATGTGCGGGAAATCACCGATTTTATTACGGGCGCCAGTGACCGCTCGTTTCTGACGCCGAAATAGCAGATGGAGCCGCGCCTTGCCATACTCGCCGGAACCGGCGCCTTGCCGCAGATATTGGCGGCGGGTGATCCGCAGGCGGTGTTTGTCACCTTTGCCGGTGTCGATGTGGAGGTGCCGGATGGTTTGATCCATCTGCCCGCTGCGTTTGACCGGCTTGGCACCCTGTTTGAGGATCTGCACAGCCACGGTGTAACCGAAGTGGTTTTTGCCGGCGCGATGAGCCGACCTGCGCTGAACCCCGCCAATTTCGATGCCAGGATGCTGGCCCTTGCGCCGCGTCTGATGGCGGCGATGGGGCAGGGGGATGACGCCTTGCTGCGCGAGGTTGCCGCGGTGTTCACCGAAGAAGGTTTTGCCGTCAAGGCGGCACATGAAGTTGCCCCCGCTCTGATGCTGCCCGCCAATACCCGCATTGGGCCAATCCCCGACAAACAGGATGTGGCGGATGCACAAAAGGGGCTGGATATTCTGATCGCCCTTGCGCCGATGGATGTGTCCCAAGCGGCGGTTGTCGCGGGTGGTCAGGTGCTGGGGATCGAGACCATTCAGGGCACCGATGCCATGCTGGAATTTGTTGCCCAAACCCCCGCCCACCTACGCCGCGCCAAAGGGGTGCTGGTGAAGGGGCCAAAACCCGGGCAGGACATGCGCTTTGATGTGCCGACCATCGGTCCAGATACGGTTCGCGCCGCTGCCGCTGCCGGTCTGGCGGGCATCTATATTCCGGCGGGCGGGGTGAATGTGTTGCAGCGCGATGAACTGGAACAGGCGCTGGCCGAAACCGGCCTGTTCCTGCAAGCGCGCTGATGCGGTTCTACCTGATCGCGGGGGAACCTTCGGGCGATGCCTTGGGCGCGGCGCTGATGGCAGGACTGAAAGAATTGCACCCCGATGTGGAGTTTTCCGGCGTTGGCGGCCCGCTGATGCAGGCGCAGGGGCTGGACAGCCAGTTCCCGATGGACGAGCTTTCGGTGATGGGGCTGGCCGAGGTGCTGCCGAAATACCGTGCCCTGAAACGGCGCATCTCTGAATGTGCCGAGGCTGTGCTGGCACAGAAACCCGATGCGCTGATCACCATCGACAGCCCTGATTTCTGCCTGCGGGTGGCCAAAATCGTCAAGGCGCAAAGCAATCTGAAAACCATCCACTATGTTGCCCCGTCCGTCTGGGCATGGCGCGAGGGACGTGCCGCAAAAATGGCCCGTGTGATTGATCATGTGCTGGCCCTGCTCCCGTTCGAACCACCCTTGATGCAGGCCGCGGGCATGGGATGTGATTTCGTCGGTCATCCGGTGGTGGCCGAACCACAGGCCACACCCGAGCAAGCACAGGAATTTCGCACATGCCACGACATAAACGACGCGCCGCTGCTGTTGGCCTTGCCGGGGTCGCGACGTGGCGAAGTCGAACGCCTGATGCCGACTTTTGGCGAAACCATCCGCCAGTTGCACAATGAGCGCCCTGATCTGCGCATTGCCCTGCCTGCAGCCCCGTCCGTTGCCAAACGGGTGCGGGAATTGGCGGCGGACTGGCCCATCCCCTCGCTGGTTCTGGATGCCGCAGACCTGCCCGAAAAACGCGCCGCTTTTGCCGCCGCCGATGTGGCGCTGGCCGCTTCGGGTACAGTGTCGCTTGAGTTGGCGGCGGCCAATACGCCGATGGTGATCGCCTATGACATGAACTGGCTGTCACGCATCCTGATTGGCCGGATGCTGAAGGTGGACACAGTGACGTTGGTCAATCTGGTATCCGAAACCCGCGTGGTGCCAGAATTTCTGGGCAAGAATTGCGTGCCGGGGAAAATCGCCCGCGGTGTGCTTGAGGTGTTGAACAATCCGCAAAATCAGCAACAGGCAATGGCCTTGACAATGAAACGCCTTGGCCGCGATCAGGAACCCCCGGGGTTGCGTGCTGCGCGAATTGTATCAATGGTGGCAAAGGCATAGTAATAATGAGCTATATCTGTTGTCGTGATCTTATTCGTCGAGGATGGCCAATAGCTTTGGCAGAATACCAGGAACCTGTTCCTGCACTAGAGATTGTATCATTGGCTGTTGTTTTTCTATGAGGATGGGAAGTTTGAGCATGGCCGCCCGTCCGTATTCAGTTTTGTAAAAATCGCGCATGGCGGTGACCTCTTCCAAGGTAAAGACATCTGCTATCACCTCAATTTGTTGGCGCATGATTTTGTACATCGGCTCGGTGAAGGTGTCTTGATAAAGGGCGTTAATTTTGTCTAGCTGTTCGGGAGACAGAGTTTTTCCATCCGCTTCTACCTGTTGCACAACTGGCTTCCACATTGATTTGATAATTTCGCGCATATCTATATCTTCAAGAGTTGTTTCAACATAGTCTCTTGCAACCTCCAGGCGTTCCACACGGGAATCGGCAAAAGTCGGCAGGGCGAAAAACACAGCGCATGTTCCGGCAATAATAATATTTTTCATGGGCAATCCTTTGTCTTGGTCAATATACTGTAAAAGACCAATGATAACTCTTCAAGCAACAAGGGTATTGCAGTCTGGCATCGGCAACCAGAGATGGCGCATGCCAGAGCTGCAAGAGGGGAATAGGCGTTAATTTGGTTCCGCTGGGGCCACACCAGATAGTTATTGGCGTTATTATTGTCAGTAGTGCCTAATCCCCTCGCCAGATCCAGCCCCCGCCAAAGATCCGGCTGCCCCCATCCTCGTAAAACACACAAGCCTGCCCTGGTGAAACGCCTTCTTCCGGCTCCAGCAACTCCACCTCTGCCGTGGTGGCCGACAATGGCCGCACAATCGCCGCCCGTGGCGGACGGGTCGAGCGCACCTTGACCGCCAAATGCCATTCATCCTGACTGTCAAAGGGCGCATCCCCCAGCCAGTTGATTTCGCGCACCGGCACAATCCGCGTGGTCAGCGCCTCTTTCGGCCCCACGACAACCTCGCGCGTATCCGCATCCAGCCGCACCACATATAACGGGTCTTCCAACCCGCCAATGCCAAGGCCGCGCCGCTGGCCGATGGTATAATGGATCACCCCGCGATGCTCGCCCAACACGTTGCCCTCCATATCCACAATCTTGCCCGGACTCGCCGCTTCAGGCCGCAACTTTTCAATCAAAGCCGCGTAATTGCCATCGGGCACGAAACAAATGTCCTGACTGTCCGGTTTATCCGCCACCGCCAGCCCGTGTTTCACCGCAAGGGCGCGCGTTTCGGCTTTGGATTCCAGATGGCCCAAAGGAAAGCGCAGGAAATCCAGTTGCTCTTGGGTGGTCGGAAACAGGAAATAGCTCTGGTCGCGCGTCGGGTCGGCGGCCATATGCAGCTCGGCCCCACTCACGCCCCCCTTGCGCTGGATATAATGCCCCGTCGCCATGCAATCGGCATCCAGATCGCGCGCGGTGGCCAGCAGATCCTTGAATTTCACCCGCTCGTTGCAGCGGATACACGGCACCGGTGTCGCCCCCGCCAGATAACTGTCAGCAAACTCGTCAATCACTGTTTCCTTGAAGATGTTTTCGTAATCCAGCACGTAATGCGGGAATCCCATTTCCTCGGCCACGCGGCGGGCGTCATGGATGTCGATACCGGCACAACACGCCCCCTTTTTGGCCAGCGCCGCCCCGTGATCATACAACTGCAACGTGACCCCGACCACATCATAGCCCTCGGCCGCCAGTTCGGCCGCCACGACCGAGCTGTCAACACCGCCGGACATGGCCACAACCACGCGGGTATCTTTGGGAAGCTTGGCAAAACCAAGCGAATTAACTGGGTGCGTCATTAGCGGGCCGTTCATAAGGGTTAGCAGGGTATTTCGGAATATAGGAAAATGCGAACTATTAACAAGGCCGCGTTTCATCCCTCTTTAATCACGTTGTCGCAGATTGGGCGAAACCAGCAAGAGGGACAAGTGATGTATCTAAAGAAAGTTGATGGTCCGCGCGCCGTTACCCTGCCGGACGGCAGTATCATGACCCGCGCCGATTTGCCGCCCGCCAGCACGCGCCGCTGGGTGGCCAGCCGCAAGGCAGCGGTGGTCAAGGGGGTGGTTTTCGGACTGATTCCCTTAAAAGAGGCCCTAAAACTCTATGGTCTTAGCCAGGAAGAATACGATTCCTGGCGTTCTGCCATCGAAAACCATGGCGAAAACGCCCTGAAAGCCACATCTTTACAAAAGTATCGACAACTTTAGGCAGAATACTGCAAATGTTCCGTTATAGTAACTTGTAGTTAACCAATTGGGGGCAGGTTAACCATATTGCTGAAGGGTAAAAGAAGCGGAGAAGACTAGAATGCGTGTACTGCTGGTTGAGGACGATCCAACGACCTCCAAAAGCATCGAAATGATGCTGACTCATGCCAACCTGAATGTTTACTGCACCGATCTTGGTGAAGAAGGCATCGATCTGGCGAAACTTTATGATTACGATTTGATCCTTTTGGACCTGGGCTTGCCGGATATGAATGGCAACGAGGTGCTGCGCCAATTGCGACTGGCGCGGGTGGATACACCGATCCTGATTTTGACAGGCTCGGATGACACCGAAAACAAGATCAAGGCGTTCGGTTTTGGCGCGGATGACTATCTGACCAAACCGTTCCATCGCGAGGAACTTGTGGCGCGGATCCATGCGATCATCCGCCGCTCCAAGGGACATTCGCAATCGATCATCCACACCGGAAAAATCGGCGTGAATCTGGATGCCAAAACAGTCGAGGTGGACAATAAACCTGTGCATCTGACCGGCAAGGAATACCAGATGCTGGAACTGCTGTCTTTGCGCAAGGGCACGACCCTGACCAAGGAAATGTTCCTGAACCACCTTTATGGCGGCATGGATGAACCGGAATTGAAAATTATCGACGTGTTTATCTGTAAATTGCGCAAAAAACTGTGCGAGGCCACGGATGGCGAAAACTATATCGAAACCGTCTGGGGCAGGGGCTATGTGCTGCGCGATCCTGTGGCGGCCGAGATGGACGAAGCATTGGCCGTCGGGGCCTGACCGGTTTCGCTCCGCCAGTGCGCGGTGCGAAATCATACGGCAGACCACCACTCTCCCTCTGGACCTCTTTGTGGTGCCCTCTTATCAATAAGGGAAACACAAAGGGGTCGGGATGGGATCGCAGATCGAAGTTGATCAACTGGACGAGGATCAGGCCCGCGCCGAACTGGCGCGGCTGGCCGAGATCCTGAACCGTGCCAATCTGGCTTATCACACCCGGGATGCGCCCGAGATATCGGATGCCGAATATGATGCCCTGAAACGGCGCAATGCGGCTATCGAGGCCCGCTTCCCCCACCTGAAACGCGCCGATAGTCCCAGTGATATTGTCGGGGCCGCACCGGCCGAAGGGTTTTCCAAAGTTAAACATGCGGTGCGGATGCTGTCTCTGGGCAATGCCTTTAGCGACGAGGATGTCTATGATTTTGACGCCCGTATCCGCAAGTTTCTGGGGTTGGATGCAGATGCGGATCTGACCTATACGGCAGAGCCCAAAATTGACGGCCTGTCGCTCTCCTTGCGATACGAGCAAGGCAGGTTGGTGCAGGCCGCCACCCGTGGCGATGGCGAGGTCGGGGAAAACGTGACCCGCAATGCAATGACGGTTCAGGATATTCCCCATACTCTGACAGGCGCCCCCGAAATTCTGGAGGTGCGCGGCGAGGTTTATATGACCCACGCCGATTTTCACGCCCTGAACGAACGCCAACGCGAAAAGGGCGAAAAACCCTTTGCCAACCCGCGCAACGCCGCGGCCGGATCGCTTCGTCAACTGGATGCCAGCATCACCAAATCCCGCCCGCTGAAATTCTTTGCCTATGCCTGGGGCGAACTGTCCGAGCCGCTGGCGAAAACCCAGATGGGCGCGATTGAACGTCTGGCCAGCCTTGGTTTCTCCACCAATCCACTGACCCGCCTGTGCAACGGCCCTGCGGAAATGATCGCCCATTACCGCGAAATCGAAAGCCAGCGCGCCACCCTTGGCTATGACATTGATGGCGTGGTTTACAAGGTGAACGACCTTGCCCTGCAACACAGGCTTGGCTTTCGCTCCACCACGCCCCGCTGGGCCATCGCCTATAAATTCCCCGCCGAAACGGCCTGGACCTGGCTGGAAAATATCGACATTCAGGTTGGGCGCACCGGTGCCTTGTCCCCCGTTGCCCGCCTGAAACCGGTTACGGTTGGCGGTGTCGTGGTGTCCAACGCCACCCTGCATAACGAGGATTACATCAAGGGGCTGGATTCCAAAGGCAACGTGATCCGCGATGGTAAAGACATTCGTATCGGTGACTGGGTGCAGGTTTATCGCGCCGGTGATGTGATCCCGAAAATTGCGGATGTGGATTTATCCAAACGCCGACCCGGTTCCAAACCCTACGAATTCCCGACCAAATGCCCCGAATGTGGCTCGGATGCGGTGCGCGAGAAAGGCGATGCCGTGCGCCGTTGTACCGGTGGTATCATATGCCCCGCCCAAGCTGTTGAAAAACTGAAACATTTTGTCAGCCGTAAAGCCTTTGACATCGAGGGGTTGGGGGCAAAACAGATCGAAATGTTTTACCATGACGAACAACTGCCGATCCGCGAGCCGGCCGATATTTTCACCCTTCAGGCCCGCGATGAAGCCAACCTGACCAAGCTGAAAAACCGCGAAGGCTGGGGCGAGAAATCGGCACAAAACCTGTTCAGGGCGATTGAGGAAAAACGCAAGATCCCGCTGGACCGGCTGATCTATTCTCTGGGCATCCGGCATGTGGGGGAAAGTGCGGCAAATCTGTTGGCGCAACACTATGGATCATGGTCAAATTTCGAGACCGCTCTTACCCGTGCAACCCTGAATGAAGGGCCGGAATGGGAAGATCTGATCGCGATTGACGGTGTGGGGGCGGTGATGGCCACCTCGCTGATCATTGCTTTTCATCAGGAAAACGAACGTGCCTCGATTGACCGGTTGATTGCCGAACTTGAGCCGCAGGACGCTGTGAAAATCGCGCCGGTTGACAGCCCCGTTGCCGGCAAAACCGTGGTCTTTACCGGCAGCCTTGAAAAAATGACCCGCGCCGAGGCCAAGGCCCGCGCCGAGGCTTTGGGGGCCAAGGTGTCCGGTTCGGTCTCGAAGAAAACCGATCTGGTTGTGGCCGGACCCGGGGCTGGATCAAAGGCGAAAAAGGCCGAAAGTCTGGGTGTTGAAATGATCGACGAAGACGGCTGGCTGGCCCTGATCGGTGACCTGTGAGCGGGCGGCCGGAAATCCTGTTTCCGCTGTTCGCGGATCTGGAAACGCTTGAGGGCGTTGGCCCGAAAACGGCGGCGCATTTTGCCCAGATGGGGGTGGAAAAACCGCGCGATCTGATTTTCACGCTGCCCCATAGCGGCATTGACCGTCAGCGCCGCGAGAGTGTTCGCGATGTGACCGCGCCTGCGGTGGTGACGGTCGAAGCGGTGGTCGGGCGGCATATTCCACCTTCGGCGCGGGGGCGGCCGTATCGGGTGGAAATGACGGATGCGAAAACCACGTTTCAACTGGTCTTTTTTCATGCGCATCCGGATTATTTGCAAAAAATCCTGCCGACAGGCCAGCGGCGCGTGGTCTCGGGCAAGGTGGAAATCTTTGACGGGATTGCGCAGATCGTGCACCCCGACCACGTATTGCGTGTGGAGGAAGCCGGTGAAATTCCCGCGTTCGAGCCGGTTTATCCGCTGACCTCGGGCATTACCCAGCGGTTGATGGCCAAAGCAATGCATTCGGCATTGGCGCGGGTGCCAAAACTGGCCGAGTGGATCGATGCAGGGCAAAAGAAAAAGGCGAAATGGCCTGATTGGGGAGAGGCTTTGGCGTCCGCTCATGCACCGAAAACCCATGCCGATCTGGCCGCCGAAGCACCGGCGCGCGAGCGTCTGGCCTATGACGAATTGTTTGCCCATCAGTTAACGCTGGCGCTGGCCCGTGCGGTGGAACGGCGGGGCAAGGGGCAGGTTTCGGTCGGGAC
>WGBJ01000468.1 GCA_015494385.1 Marinosulfonomonas sp. | reverse complement strand
TACTGATGCAGCTCGGACATGTTGAAGGTGATGTTTTCCATTTTCATTCTCCTTTATGGAGAGTGAATTAGAACTTGATCTGACGCTTTTGTTAACTGCTTTTCTTCAAATGGGCGTATTTTTTCCAAACTGTTGACATTTTATGGTCAATTTCCGGTCGATTTTGATCAAAATCAGATCAATCCGAACTCCATCGCCTTGGTGGCGGCCTGTGCGCTGTTGTTTGCATTCAGCTTGAGTTTGGCATTTTTCAGGCGCTGTTTGATCGCCCCCTGGGACACGCCCAGCTCGGCTGCCATCTGTTTTAGCAACATGCCGTTCTTGACCATGGCCAGAACTTCTTTTTCCGCTTTGGTAAGATTGCTGGGCGGTTTTGTCGCAATATGCAGACGGATAATCTCTTCCGAAAGACGGGCGATTTCCTCATCCGAAAACTCGCGATCCGGTCGGGCGAATGACCCAAAGCTACGCTGCCCGGTCTGATCGTTATCAATACAAGAGATAGCAACACCATACCGCAGCGAATAGGTTGAAGCCAATCCCAGCACACCCATCGGATCATCCTGCGCTATCTCGCTCCAACGGACGGCACCGGTATTCGAATAGACCCATTTCATCACTGGATCATGCAACATAAACCCTTGTGATGTATAGATTTTTATCCATTCTTTGGGTAGATTGTTTTGTTCGAAAACGGGAAAGGCAAACCCGACCCGCAAAGCCAAATAATAGCCTGCAAGCGCGAAATCAGAAAATACCGAGGAGGTATCAAAATCCTTCATAGGTTGTTGTGCCTCATAACAGCTACCCTAACGCGAATCCGTTTAAAAATATATGGATATCTAAAACAGATATGTCTAGGTTATACTTATTCGGACCTGTAACCACAATGCGAGCAAGCAAACAATGACGGAACGTTCAGCAATAAGTCCAATTCTGGAAGAGTTAACTCCGTTATGCCCTTCCGGATATGCTTTGGCTTTACATATAACGTTTACAACTCCGACCTTCTTGTTCCAAACCTATTCAAGTGACTGGACAGAGCATTACTCGCAAAACGGTATGGTCCTGTTTGACCCGGTTGTACGCTGGGGCTTCGAAAATACAGGTGTGAGCACTTGGGGTGCCCTTGCCGAGAATGATTCGCATGGTGTTTTGAAGTCTGCCGGCGATTTCGGGTTAAATTTCGGAACTGTCATCTCGATAGTAGAGGGAGATTCGCGCACGATTGGCGGATTCGCCCGTCCCGACCGGAATCACACAGAAGAAGAAATCGAAAAACTGACCTCGCTTTTGAAGAAGGTCCATTATCATACGATTGCCTCCAAAGATTTGTCAGAAGAAGACCAGGCGGCCCTAAAACGTCTGTCCATTTCCCTGACCCACGGCTAAACACCTATCCGATCCAGCAAAACACAAGCATCAACCAGTGCCCCCTTTCTGTGTTTGCACAAGCAAATACATTCGGGGCGCTTGTTGATGCCGGCCGGGTTTGATTTGCTAACCCGTATTTCCAAAAAATAAGGGGAGCCCGAAGGCTCCCCAGTTTCGCTGATCAGGCTCGTCGTTGTACCGCCCGGTATGTTTTTTGCCTGCGGCCTGATCCGCGTCGGGGGCGAGCGCACCCGCCCCGGAACTCGCTATCCTGTCGGGCGCATACCCGACAGAAAGCGCCTCTTAGCTACACCCGCTGGTCGCCCCGCAGGTGTTGCATTTCATACAGGTGCCGTTGCGCACCAGTGTGTAGTTTCCACAGTCACCACAAGCTTCGCCCTCGTAGCCCTGCATTTTTGCCTTGGCGACGGGGTCCATCCCCATTGCCGATGCTGTCGTTGTTGTGCTTTCGCCAACCTCGGGCACCAGTGTTTGCAATACGGCCGCCGGATCAATGCCGCCTTCCAGTGCCACCGCACCAGCCTGCATCCCTGCCCCGCCTTGCAGCACCACCAGTTGCTGTGGCACCCGCTTGCGCAGATATCCGGTCGAGGAAATCTGTTTCAGCACTTCCAGCGATTTACTGGCGGCACTTTCGCTGACTTCCTGCACGTTGGACACACCTTCTTCCTGACCACGGCCCAGATCGTCGAATGACGCCCCTTCGGGTTTGACATGGGCCAGATCGGTGCGGTCCAGATAGGACACCGCCAACTCGCGGAAAATATAATCCAGAATGGAGGTGGCGTTCTTGATGCTGTCATTGCCCTGCACCATGCCGGCTGGCTCGAATTTGGTGAAGGTGAAGGCATCGACGAATTCCTCAAGCGGCACGCCGTATTGCAGGCCGACCGAAACCGCGATGGCAAAGTTGTTCATCATGGCGCGGAAACCCGCACCTTCCTTGTGCATGTCGATAAAGATTTCGCCAAGGTTGCCGTCCTCGTATTCGCCGGTACGCAGGTAAACCTTGTGCCCGCCGACAACCGCCTTCTGGGTATAGCCCTTGCGGCGGGAGGGCAGTTTCTCGCGGTGGCTTTTGAAGACCTCCTTGATCACAACCTTTTCAATCAGTTTTTCCGCCAGAACAGCCGCTTTTTCCTGCTGGCTGCCGGTGGCCATGATTTCCTCGGCCTCTTCGTCAT
>WGBJ01000467.1 GCA_015494385.1 Marinosulfonomonas sp. | reverse complement strand
GTCGATCTTTTTCTTCATCGTCGCCTTGACGTCGATTTCGGTCAGAACGCCAAAGCCTTTTTCCGTCAAAGCGGCGCGGACGCGGGCCTCGACGGCGTCAATGTCGGCGTCCCTGATCAAGCGGTTGATTGTATAAGACATAGTCGGTTTCCTTTACCCGTCAGTTGCGGATGTATTTCAGAAGGGCGATGATCCCCAGAACAAAGACTGCGACGACCAGCAGCATTCCAATGCCGCCCAGTCCCATGCCCCATCCCATGCCATAACCCATGCCGGTTTCAAGTTGATTTCCCATCATTTCGGTACTCCTTTGATTGTCAGGTTCAGGGCTGTGACCCTAGTTATCCTGATTTTGCATCATGTTGCCGTTACCGGCCCCCATGCCCATGCCACCACCGGTCCCCATTGCGGCCTGACGTTTTGCCATCATCTTGGCCATGCGATCAGCAGGGGCAGCCATTTCATCGGCTGTCACCATCCCGTCACCATCGCTATCCAGCATCTGGAAACGATCAACCATCTTATCACGGATCGCGGCGCTGTGCAGGGCTTCGAATTCTTCAATTGAAAGGGTGCCGTCGCCATTGGCGTCAAAATCCTTCAGCTTGGCGTCCAGACCGGCGCGCATTTCATCAGGCGAAACGGTTCCGTCACCATCGGCATCCATGCCTTTCAAATAGCCCATGCCGCCCATTTTGCCGCCGCCCATCATGCCGCCGCCCATCATACCCTGACCGCCGCCCATCATCTGGCTGTGCATTTTCATCATCATTTGCATCATACCCTGATGGCCTTGTTGACCACCCTGATGGCCTTGCTGGCCACCCATCATGCCGGATTTACCACCCATCATGCCGCCTTGGTTTCCCATCATGGCACCTTGTTGGACCTTGCCGGTTTGTTGACCATGGTCGCTACCTGCAAACAGAGGTGTCGAGATCGCGGCCCCCATTGCAATTGCGGCGACAAGACCAAGAGAAAGAGCTGTATTGCGTTTCATGACATTACCTCGTGTGTTTCATGTTTCGGTAACGTCTATGTGGGGGATGTTTGTCGCAGGACTATGCCAGCTTTCAGGTGGAATTGTATCAGTATGTCGCAACAGGAATATCTGCTACAAACGGATACACTTTTCCCTGCGACAAACAGGGCAAAGCCGCGCTAAACGGAAAACACCATGAATGAAACGACGCATATATTGCCCCATATCCTGATTGTTGACGATCACAAGGAAATCCGAGATGCCGTAATGCGCTATCTGGAAAAGAACGGCTTTCGGGCAACTGTTGCGCAGGATGCGGTTGAAATGGATGCCAAACTGGCGCGCGGGCGGTTTGATCTGATCGTGCTGGACGTGATGATGCCCGGCGAGGACGGTTTGTCCGTCTGTCGCAGGCTAAGTGCCGAGGGGCGCACCCCCATTCTGATGCTGACCGCGCTGGGCGAGGAAACCGACCGTATCATCGGGCTGGAAATCGGGGCGGATGATTACCTGCCCAAACCCTTTAACCCGCGTGAATTGCTGGCACGGATCAAGGCCGTCCTGCGCCGCCGCGAACGATCCGAGCCATCGGCGGGGGCCTTGTCGGGCCATCGGGTGCAGTTTGGTGACTGGGTTCTGGATACGGATCGGCGGGTGCTGACGCGGGTGGATGGCGGGGGCGAAACCGCGCTGACCACCGCCGAATTCAAACTGCTGACCGTTTTGCTGGAGCGCCCGCGGTTTGTGTTGTCGCGGGACCAGTTGCTGGATCTGACATCGGGGCGCACCGCACAGGTGTTTGACCGCACCATCGACAATCAGGTCAGCCGGTTGCGCCGGAAAATCGAAACCGATCCGGGCAAGCCGAAAATCATCACCACCGTGCGGGGCGGCGGTTATTGCCTTGCTACAGATGTAAAGAATCTTTGATGCGTCGGCTGTTACCAAAATCCCTGCGCGGTCAACTGGTGCTGGTGATCCTTGCTACCTTTGTTGTGGTCCAGATCGTTAACCTGTGGCTGTTCGTCGATGAACGCCGCCTTGCGGTTCGCGCGGCCCTCGGGCTCGAGGCCGCAGGCCGCGCCGCCAATGTCGTGCGCCTGATCGAGGCCGCGCCGGCTGATTTGCGACCGGACATCCTGCGCGCAGCGGATTCACCATTGGTGCGGTTTTCACTGTCCGACACGCCATCGGTCGATCACCTGAACCATGATATGGGCGGCGTGATCCAGTCGCGCATCCGCAGTTTTCTGAATGATGCGGATGCCCATGAAATCAGGGTGGAGCTGCATCAGACCGGCTCCGCATCTGTGATGGAGCAAGTGGCACCCGAAATGATGCGGATGCACGAACAGATGATGGGGCTTGATCTGGCCTCGGTGGAAATGCAACTGGCCATCGCGCTGCGTGATGGCCAATGGTTGAACGTATCCACACGGTTCCATCGCCCGCCAATCCAGTGGCCCTGGATATCGACCATCAGCTATGCGCTGGCCACGCTGATCATCATGGCGACGGTCTGGGTGGCGCTTAGCCGCCTGACAGGCCCGCTGCGCAAACTGGCCACTGCCGCCGAAAGTCTGGGGCGTGGTGAAACGGTGCCGGAACTGCCCGTGGAAGGCCCCGAAGAACTGCGCCGTCTGACCGCCGCCTTTAACGAGATGCAGGGCAGATTGACCCGCTTTGTATCCGAACGAACCCGCCTGCTGGCCGCGCTTGGGCATGACCTGCGCTCGCCGCTAACGGCGCTTCGGGTGCGCGCGGAAATGGTGGATGATGACGAAACCCGCGAACGGTTGG
>WGBJ01000466.1 GCA_015494385.1 Marinosulfonomonas sp. | reverse complement strand
GGATCAGGATCTTGCCGGTCGGGTTGTTTACCTTCAGATGATGGGCCACCATCGACACCCTTTCGTACGGTCCGGGCGGGCAGCGGTAAGGGTTGGGCGGGGCCACCATGGCAAAGGTGCCGCCCTGCGGCATTGCCTCAAGCTGTGCCTTCAGCAACTGGGTCTGCGATCCGGCCTTGTAGGCATGTGGCATTTTCTGTTGCGCTGTCACATCCCAGCCCGGCACGGCCCCATCGCGAAAATCGATGCCCGGACTTAGCACCAGCCGGTCATAGGGCAGCGTCGCGCCGCCCGCCAGCGTGACCGTCTTTGCATCCCGATCGACAGCTACGGCCCAGTCATGCACCACATTGATCCCGTATTCCGAGGCCAGTTTGCCATAGGTATGTGCCAGCGAGGAAAACTCGCGGAAACCACCCAGATACAGATTCGAGAAAAAGCAGGTGTAATAGGTGCGGGTGGGCTCCACCAGCGTGACATCAATCGCGCCCTTGCTGTCCTTGGCCAGATAACGGGCCACAGTGGCACCACCGGCACCGCCGCCGATCACCACCACTTTGGGCATCCCGTGCGATCCCCCCATGACCATCGGGGCCGACAGTGTCGCCGAAGCGGCAGCCGCCGAACCTATAAAGATACGTCTGTTAAGTTTCATTGTTTCTTCCTCTCTGGTTGATATTGCTCTTGGTTGGTGGGCCCCGGTTATTCTCCGAGGTTCCCGAAATAAGCGGCCAGGGCCGCAATCTCGTCGTTGGACAGGCGTCCGGCCATCATCTGCATCACCGGATGCACGCGCTTCTTTTCCTTGTAGGCGTGCATGGCGATGACAAAATCCTCGGCCGGCCAATTGGTGATCGAGGGGATTCCCGTGTCATCCCCGTCGATCTGGTGGCAACTCACACATTCGCTGGACAGGTATTCGCCGTATTCCGGATCACCGACAAGCGCCAGTATCTCGGGATCAACCTCATGATCGGTGGCTTCTGCTGTGGGCGATGCCTCGGGAATGTCGGCCGGATCATCCGAAAACCGGCGCAGGTAGGCCATAACATCGGCCCGGTCCTGCGCATCCTTCAGCCCGCGGAAATTCATCCGCGTACGACTGATTAGCGATTTCGGATTTTCCAGATAGATATCCAGCGTATCGTGATCCCAGAACAGGCCGTCGGCCCCTGACCGGACCATATCCTTTGAATATCTGAAATCTTCGATTGAACCGGCCCGGCGCTGGAAAAGACCGTTCAAATGCGGCCCGACCCGGTTTTTCGCCCCGTCGCCAACCTGATGGCAACTGCGGCATTTCTTGAAAATGGTCTCGCCCCGTTCCGCGTCACCGGGGGGATTGGCGTATGCAGGGGGTGCAACAAAGGCCAAAGCGGTGACGGCAAACAGGGCATGTAATACCCTTGTTCGCTTCTCCCTAGGGGCCTTGTGCTTGAAGATAAGCGATAAGCGCATTTCGATCAAAATCCTCCTCTATTCCTGTGAAATTCATTGTCGTGCCCGGGATGAATCCCTGCGGGTCTTTCAAAAACGCATTCAGCGCATCAAAATCCCAAACCAGTTCTTCGTCCGCCATCATTGCAAACGCATCCGAATAGTCGAACCTGTCGTTCGAACCCGCAGGTTTGCCAAAAATACCGTTGAGCACCGGACCAACCCCGTTTTGCGCCCCGTCACCGATCTGGTGGCAGGCGCGGCATTGGCCAAACAGGGTTTCACCGATCGCCAGTCGGGTTTTGCCGCTCCCGTCCCGGTTCATATCTGCGGGGATAAATGCTGTTTCCACCCGCGCGATGATCTGCACCTCGTCCTTGCAGTTCTTCATACAGGCAGGGCGGATGAACAGCGGGTGTTCGGTCTGGATACGGTCATCCATATAGAACCCGCCTTCATTCGGCAGGCGTATGCTGGTGAAATTCTCGCGGCTCAGCACGAAATCCTCATCCACCAGATCGTTGGAATACAGGATATAGGCGATGATCGCATATATTTCGTCATCACTGGCCGGTTCGCCATATCCCACTGTCATGGCGCGATTTATGAAATCGTATGTCGTTGAAAGATAAGGCCAGAACGAGCCAACCGTGCGCGTGGGCCGTTCATCCTGCAGGGTATCCATTCCACCGGCAAGGGCCGGATACCGCCCGACCCCTTCGGCAAAATCCCCGTGGCAGGCGGCGCATTTCTCGACAAACACCTCTTCGCCCATGGCCACGCTACCGCTGCCCGCAGGCAGGCCCGTGCCGTCGGGGCGCACGTCGATATCCCATGCGGCAATCTCGTCCGGTTCGGCCACGCGGCCAAGGCCCAAGGGGTCGGCCAGCGCAGTTCCGGCCAGCAGCATGACGGCGATGATCAGGCTAAGAAATCTCGACATTCTCGACCCTCCCGTCGCTTTGCAGGTGCCATGTCTGCATACCGTTGTTGTGGTAATTGGAATTCACCCCGCGCAGTTTGCGCAGTGCCTCTTTGGTGGGCTGCACATAGCCGGTGCTGTCGTGGGCGCGGCTTTGCAGCAGCAGGGGGCGCCCGTCCCAATCAAATTCGTAATAGAACCGGTGTAGGCTCTTGTCGAAACTCGGCCCTGACAGGCGCGCCTTGATCCAGTTGATGCCACCATCCAGCGTGATGTCGACCTGCGGGATCGTCCCCCGCCCCGACCACGCCAGACCGGACACCACCAGCGGCCCCTTGCCATGCAGCACAGGTGCCTGCGGGCTGGGGCTGGTAATCACCGATTTCGCATCCATTTCCCAAGTGAACCGGCGCGTGCGCCCGTCCGCCATCAGGTCGGAATATTTGCTGCTTTCCTCGCGGTGGTGCCAGGGTTTGTCGCCGACCTCGATCCGGCGCAGCCATTTGACCCACATGTTGCCTTCCCAGCCCGGCACAACCAGCCGCACGGGGTAACCCTGCTCAGGGCGCAGCGCCTCGCCATTCATTTTGAAGGCGACCAGACAATCGTCCAGCGCCTTTTCCAGCGGGATTGACCGGCTCATCGCGGCGGCATCCGCCCCTTCGGCCAACAGCCATTTACCGGCGGTTTTCACACCGGCCTCGTCCAGCAGATAGCGCAGCGGCACACCGGTATATTCGACGTTGTGGATCATGCCGTGGGTGAATTGCACCCCGTCCATCTGCACCCCGCGCCATTCCATGCCGGAATTGGCGGCACATTCCAGAAAATAGGTGCGGTTTTCGCGCGGGAAACGCAGCAGATCCTGCAAGGTGAACACCAGCGGGCGATCGACCAGCCCGTTGATCATCAGCCGGTATTTCGCCGGATCAACCTGCGCTGCGCCGGCGTGCGAGCGCTGGAAACACAGCCCGTTCGGGGTGATAATGCCGTCCAGTTCGTGCAGGGGGGTAAAGTTGATCGCGGTATAGGCGTCGGGGGTCAGCCACTCGACACGCCCGCGCGTCACATCGGATTCAAACGGCGATGGCATCCCGTAAAGCGCATCATCAATCGGGTCACCCAGATCGCGTCGCCACGGCTGCATTTCGGTAATCGCCGGATCACCGGCAAGGGTGGGGCCAGCTGTCAGCATAGCCCCGCCAGCCGCCGCGCCTGCGGTTAGAAATGCGCGGCGGTTGGGGGTTTTATCCGGTGTGTCAGGCACCCGTCACCATGACCGATTTATTCGGATCCACATGCACCGTGCCTTTGCGCTTGATATAGTTTTCAACCACATCAAAAATCGCTGGCCCTTCGGTGCCTTCACGCACAGATGCCCAGCCGGACACAACATAGTTTTTTGCAGGATCAATTGCTTCGCCGGTTTTCAGCAAGGTCATATTCGACAGGCGCTCGCCCTGCTTTTTGCTAACGTCGATATGATAACCCATGCCGCCAACACGCACCATGTCACCGCCCTGCTGGTAATAGGGATCAGGGTTGAACAGGTTGTCGGCCACATCTTCCAGAATAATCTTGATCTGCTCGCCGGACATTTCCGAACGGTAGGAATTCGGATAGGTCATCGAAGTGGCG
>WGBJ01000465.1 GCA_015494385.1 Marinosulfonomonas sp. | reverse complement strand
GTGTTATGATGGGATGATGATGCGAGGGGGCTTCAGGCCCTTGGTATAATAGGGGGCAACGAGAAAGGCGCAGTCGGAAAAGATGACAGATATAGCTCTCAAATCTTCCTCCCCGGCAAGCCCGGCCAGCTATGAGGACCTGAAACAGGTGCCGCCGCATCTGGTGGCCGAGCTGCTCGATGGCCGCCTCGTTACCCATCCGCGCCCATCACCGAAACATGTCCGCGCCTCTTCTTCGCTGGGGGACGAGCTGATGTCACCCTTTGACAAGGGCCGTGGCGGGCCTGGGGGCTGGTGGATTTTGGACGAGCCGGAGCTGCATCTGGGGGCGCATGTTTTGGTGCCCGATCTGGCGGGCTGGCGGCGTGAGCACATGCCGAAACTGCCCGACACCGCCTGGTTCGAACAGCCTCCCGACTGGATTTGCGAAGTGCTCTCACCCGCCACCGTCCGCTATGACCGGCTGGAAAAACGCGACATCTATGCCGCCTTCAAGGTTGCGCATCTGTGGTTCGTCGACCCTGACGCGAAAACGCTTGAAGCCTTTACCTTGAAAGACGGCGCCTGGGTGCTCGAGGCGACCCGCGCCAATGATGACGAAATCGCCCTGGCCCCCTTCGCCGAAGTCCCGTTTTCCTTGGCCAGCCTGTGGGCCGAATGACAGGCATTGCTGGGGGGCTGATGGCGGCCTGCTCTGGCCATCTCCCGTTCATCCCGATAAGTTTATAGAAACCGGGATTTGTGATTGCGCGTGTGAATGGAAGGGGGACAGGATGGTTGCAGGCGTCTTGGCAGGCCGGATTGCCGGGCTTGGGCTTCTGATGCCGGCGGTGCTTCTGCTTGGGCTTCTTGGGCTTCTGGTGCCCGAAACTGCCCGCGCCGCCGGGCCGGGGCGGATTTTCGCACTGGTGGTGGGGATTGACCGCTATGCGCATTATCCCGATTTGGAAGGGGCGGTGGCCGATGCGCAAGACATCGCAACGGCCCTTAAACGTCATGGCGCACAGGTCACGATGCTGCTCGATGACAAGGCCCGTTTTGAGCGGATCCGGCAGGCCTGGTTCGATCTGCTGGGGCGCGCCAAACGGGGCGATCTTTTGGTGTTTACCTATTCCGGCCATGGCGGACAGGAACCGGAGGCCGTGCCCGGCAGCGAAGCGGATGGGATGGATGAGACGTTCATTCTATCAGGCTTTGATCCCCGCGCCGGCAAGGGCTCGCGCGAGCGTCTCGTTGACAATGAGATCAATGCCTGGTTCAAGGCCGCGCGCAGCAAGGGGGTGCGCATCATCTTCGTCGCCGACAGTTGTCATTCCGGCACCATGACCCGCAGTGTCGATCCGCGTGTGCACACGCCGGCCAAAGCCATTCCGCCTTATGGCCTTCCCGCCACTGCGCCGCTGTCATCGGAGGTCTTGTCAGGGGCAAAGATCAAGGTGGATGATCTGCCCCACGTCACCTTCTTCGCCGCCACCCAGGAAGGCCGTAAGGTGCCCGAAATCGACATCGATGACCGAAAACGCGGTGCTTTGTCTTATGCCTTTGCCCGTGCGCTGGAACGCCAGGGCGTGGACCGCAATACCGACGGTTTCATTTCGCGTTTCGAGCTTGAAGCCTATATCCGCCCGCTCGTGCGCCAGCTTTCCGAGGCCCGCCAGACCCCTGACATACAGCCCCGTTCAAGCAACAAGCATGAACCGTTGTTCAAAAGCGGCAGCGGGGCGGCGGAGGTGGACACTGCCGCCGTCACCCCGCCCGTTCTACGGCTGCGGATCATGGCGCCAAATGATGACCTGCAAAAGGAACTGGCCCGGTCACTGCAAGGGATTAGAATGACCAATCAGAAGGACGGGGCCGATCTGGTCTGGGATGCTGAGCAACAGACCGTGGTGACAGCGCTGGGTGATGTGGCCGCCTATCACATCGATCAATATGCGCTTCAGGGGGTGATCGACAAATGGCAGGCGCTCAAGGCCCTCAAACAGATGGCGCGCGAAAACCCGCTGAATATGACGCTCGAGCCTGATGACAGCCGCCACCCGGACGGACGCATCATCACTTTCACCACAGATCCCGTTCGCTATTCCCATGTCACCGTGATCAATCTGGCACCTGATGGCACGGTCAAGTTTCTCTATCCCCTGCCAACTGATCCGAAACGTTGGAGGGTGGGAAAGCCCTATCGATTGCGGCTGCGCGCCATGGCGCCTTTTGGCGCGGATCACCTGATTGTCATTGCCAGCAAGAGGTCCCTGTCAGCGCTTTATGCCCAGTTGCGCCGGGTCCCGGCTGCCCAACTGCCCCGGTTGCTGCGGCAGGCGCTGACAGCCATGCGGCATGAGATCGCCGTTCAGGGGCTTTATACATTTGCGGGCGCCAAAACGCAGGGGGGCAGGCCATGAGATTGCGGGCCGCGAGATTGCGGGCCGCGAGATTGCAGGTTATGAAAGGACAGCTCGTGAAATTTCTGCGTTTTTGTTTACTGATCGTCCTGGGCGCGGCCACGGCCACAATCCCGCCCATCACGCCAGCCCGGGCCGAGGACCGGGCGCTTGTCATCGGCATTGACCGTTATCCCCATCTGTTGCCCAAAAACCAGCTCACAGCCGCCGTCAATGACGCCCGCGCCATGGCGGCACTGGCCCGCGATGTGTGGGGCTTCAAGCCGCATCAGATCAAACTTTTGACCAATGAGGCGGCGACAGCCGGCAATATTCTCAACGCCATCGAAACCTGGCTGATTGCCGGAACCCGGCCCGGCGACCGGGTTTTGCTCACCTATTCCGGCCATGGCTATTACCAGCCAGACCTCGACGGGGATGAGCCCGACGGGCAGGATGAGACGCTGGCGCCTTATGATGTGCGCTATCGCCAGGGGACGGGCTTTATCAATATGGTGTCTGATGATGACATCAACCGGCTTTTGGCGCGGCTTGAGGGGCGTGACGTCATGATGGTGATCGACAGTTGCCATTCCGGCACCATCACCCGCGCCCTTACCCCTGCATCACACAAGGGCCCCACCATCACCCGTGCGCTGAGCCATGCCCCCCTGACCCGTTCTTTGAGTGACCATGAATATGCCGCCTTGCGCAGCCAGTCGAGCTTTATCGAGGCGCGGCCCAATCTGATGGCCTGGAGCGCTGTGGCGCCTATTGAGAAGGCCCATGAAGACATGAGCCGCCCGCCCGCGGCGCGCAACGGCGTCTTCACCCGCAGCTTCATCGAGGGCCTGCGCGGCAGGCGCGCCGACAGCAATGGCAACGGTGTTATCACTGCGGCGGAGCTTTTGACCTATACCCGGGCCCAGGCCGGCAGCTATTGCCGGAACCATGGCTGTGAGACCGGCATGACCCCGGTGGTGGAACTGCCGCAGACCGATGCTTGGGGCCGCGACCTGCTGGCATGGGGCCGGCGCACAGATGCCAATGGCGCCGGACAACAGCCACAGATCACCGATATCATCGCCCCCGGCAATGGATTACAGGACAATGGCGACAATGGCGGTGTGCACCTTGAAATTCTGCCCCGCGCGCGGGTCCGTCTTGGCGAGGCGATCCGGCTGCGGGTGAGAAGCGTCAAACCCGGCTGGTTGATCCTGCTCGATGTGCGGGATAATGGTGAGGTGCGCCAGCTGTTCCCCAGTATCTGCGCACGGCCCTCGCGAAAGCTGCGCGCGGGCGCCCCGCTCACCCTGCCGGATGCCACCTATGGCTGCGAATTTACCGCAAGCGAGGCAGGGAAGGGCAAACTCCTGGCCATCGTCACACAAGACAATGTATCCTTGGATGATTTGCTAGCCAAACACCGTGACATCGCGGTGGTTGCAGACAGCAAAGCCTACCTGTCCGAAATCGCAGCCAAACTGATGGCCGTCTGGACCGCCGATCCCCACAACCGCCCGGTGCACTGGTCCTTAGCGGTGGCGGAGTATGAAGTGAAATAGGTGGCCAAATAACCATCATCCCGATATTAAGGGGG